>NZ_JAXKVW010000017.1 GCF_036172515.1 Flexistipes sp. | reverse complement strand
TTACTGCAGATTCTTTAAATTCTGCAGTATAACTCCTGCGTCTCGATGTCATTTTGCACCTCTCTCTTATTTGTATAATAGGTGCTTAATTTTTTGTCCATTATTTTTGTACCACATCACCTTGCTCCCTGGCCCTGTAAACTTAATACTTAGCACTATCTCCCTATCTCACTCTCTCACCACTTCCCTATCTCTCTTTATCCCTAAACATCATCCAAGGGCAACGTCCAGCGTCATCATTACAGCAAATCCCATCATTGCACCTATGGTTGACAAATCCACTTCATCCCCAAATTGAGATTCCGGAATTAACTCTTCCACTACTACATAAATCATAGCGCCGGCAGCAAAAGAAAGCGCATAAGGCAGCACAGGCCTCATATAAATTACTGCCAAAGCACCTATCACTCCGGCTACCGGCTCCACTACACCGGAGAACTGTCCGTACACAAAGCTCTTCCATCTGCTGAGTTTTTCTCTTCTTAACGGGACAGATACTGCAGCTCCTTCCGGAAAGTTTTGAATACCAATACCGACAGCTAATGCAACAGCCCCTCCAATAGTTGCAGAGGGCAAACCGGCAGCTACAGCTCCAAAAGCTACTCCCACTGCCAGACCTTCAGGAAAATTATGCAGGGTAATCGCCAGAACAAGCAAAACACTTCGCTGCCAGGAAGTGGAAATCCCTTCTGCGTCTTCTCTTTTCATATTAAGATGCAGATGCGGCAGTATTTTATCAATTACCCAGAGGAAAAAACCTCCTGAAATAAATCCGACAACAGCTGGAATCCACGCAATGCCCCCTCTGTCTTCAACCATCTGGATAGCCGGGGCAAGCAAGGACCAGAAACTGGCTGCAATCATAACTCCGGCGGCAAAACCCAGCATAGCATTTAAAGCTTTTTTATTAATCGATTTGAATGGAAAAACCATGGCAGCTCCGGCTGCTGTCATCAGATATGTAAACATTGTTGCAACAAAAGCCTGCATAACAGGAGACAAAGATAAAAACCAATTCATAACACTACTCCTCCAAATTTAATTCAATTTTTATATAATATTAACATTCATGACATAAAAATACCATAGTAAGAATTTTCGGCACCCACCCAAAATAAAACCGTGATACGTGGAGGAAAGGTAGTAAGGGTTGAAAAGGTTGTAAGGGTATTACGGGTATTTATAATTTTTTCCTTGTTCCTCGGTCCTGTAAACTTAATACTTAGAGAGCTTTGAATAATGTGTTTTTCCCAGTTTTAGGCCAGGGCACTTAATTATTAAGTGCCCTGGTAGTCCCGCATGCTTGATAATACTGGGTTTCGGAATAAACTTTGTACGGATTAAGCCGCGCTTCCAGAAATATTCAAAGCTCTCCTACGTTTTTTTTATGCTATGGTGGTTGCCACAAAGGTTATTAAGGATATATAAAATAAAAAGGTTAGGGACAGAGGACTTAATTTTTTAAAATAAACTCTAAAGTAGACATATACCGTATTTGTCAATAGGCTGAATTTATGACATTTAAAGCTCTCTTTGAGAGTCTGTCTGCTACTTTGTTTAGGTCTCTGGGAACATGAACAACCTCATACTCCATACCTTTGAGCTCTTCCAATATTTTAAAAAATATTTTTTTTAGAGTGGGATCCTTTACTTTATAAATACCGTTAAGCTGTCTGACGACAAGTTCAGAATCCAGATGAAAAATAACTTTTTCATTTTTCCCGGTTAAATTCCCGTTTGCCGTGTCTTCACTGAGCCTCTGCTTTATGACCTTTATTGCTTCAAGGACTGCTGTGTATTCGGCAATATTGTTTGTCCCTTCACCAATATAAGTGGAACATTCGTAAACCTTCTCTCCGTCATCATCATATATAACGAAACCTATACCGGCCGGACCGGGGTTGCCTTTGCAGGCTCCGTCTGAAAAAACCTTATACATTTAACTCTTCGCCGTCTGTTCCTGTTCTGCATCCTCATAAAAATAGAGGAAACGCTGACAATTGGGACACTGTTGAATTGCATGCTCTTTTTTCACTTCAACATACAACTGAGGCGGAACTTTCATATAACAACCCGTACATGTTTCATTCTCGACTCTGACAATAGCCAGATTATTCCGGGCTTTGCGTATCATTTCATATTTGGACAAAATCTGCTTTTTAACATTCTTAACAGCTTCTTTGCGCTTTTCTCTTAATTCTTCAAGCTCCTGCCTGTGAGAAACATTCTCCTCATCCCTTTTTGTTATTAATTCTTCGTACTGCTTGTCCACCTGCTCTTTCTTCTCACTACAGGCTTTAAAATCTTTCTCATTAGTCTCAATCTCATCGTTAAGTTCCAAAACTTTCAGTTCTTCCTCGTAAATTTCTTTTTTTAATGTATCCAGCTCTTTCAATACAGCTTCATACTCTTTGTTGTTTTTCACAGTGGTCAGCTTCTTTTGTGCATTATCAAGAAGTCTGTTTTTTTCTGATGAAGAGGTTTCCAGTTCGTTTCTTTCACTCTTCAGCGAATTTAACCTGGTCTCAAGTTCTTCATACTGAACTGCCAATCTCTCCTTTTCATTTTTCAGATTCTTAAGCTCATCCGGGATTTCATTAAGATAGTTCTCCAGTTCTGCAATTCGATTGTCAATCTTCTGCAATTCTATAAGATTTTCAACAGATTCTAACATTGTTACCCCCAAAAGTATTTAATGCTCGGTGTTTCCCTTAATATTTTTGTGTCTATATCAAACTTGTCTTTTACAAGTGTTGATAAATACTCCATATATATTCTTTCTGTTTCAAAATGACCGCAGTCAACAATTACAATTCCTTCGGCCCGGGCGTCCAAGGCATCATGATGCTTCATATCACCTGTGACTAAAACATCAACACCTGCCGATTTGCACTTTTTCCAGAGTGAAGAACCGCTGCCGGTAACAACGGCGAATTTGCTAAATTCAAACTGAGTGTCTCTTGCATTATGTTTAATTACCTTAAGCGCCAGTAATTCATAAATTGTTTCAACAAAATCCTTAAATGAAACAGACTCACGAAATGTGCAAATTCTCCCCAAACCTTTCTTCTCTTCAAGAGCAAGGGGGTATATATCGTAGGCCATCTCTTCATACGGATGAGCTTTATTAACAGCCTCCACGACTTTATTGATGTTTTTTGCACTGACTATCGTTTCCAGGCGGACTTCTTCGGCTTTTTCCAGTTTCCCTTTTTCACCGATAAAAGGATCGGTGTTATCCCCGGGTAAAAACGTGCCGGTGCCTTCAGTATAGAATGTGCATTTAGAATAATTGCCGATACAGCCGCCGCCGGCCTCATCGATAGCACTGATAACACTGTCTTCAAACCCCTTGGGAACAAATACTACAAACTTCTTAAAATTTTCAGTTTTAAAATAGTCCAGATACCCTTCAACATTACCGCCAAGTAAATCGGCTATATAATCATTCAGGCTGTAATCAGCCATATCCAGAGAGGTATGATATGAAAGTATGCTAAGATCCGCTTTTAAAGTTTTAGAAACTATCCTGCCAATCCTGCTTCGGGTATCTATTTTTCGGAAAGGTGTAAAAAAAAGGGGGTGATGAGTTATCAGTAACTCACACCCCTCATTAACTGCCTGGTCTATGATTTCCTCTGTAGGATCGAGAGCAAATCCAACCTTTTTCACATCTTTTTTTCCGGATAGGATTTGAGCCCCGCTGTTATCCCAGTCATACTGACGGGAAATATCAGAAAAACTTTTTTCAAAAAAACTTTTTATATCATCAATTTGCACTGACATCTCTTTTTTGTTAAACCCGCATAAAAGCGAAAAAAATGGGCCAACCAGGAGTCGAACCTGGGACCTACCGGTTATGAGCCGGTGGCTCTAGCCAACTGAGCTATTGGCCCTTTATTAACCGGCAAAGCCGGTTGTTTTTACTATCAAAAACGGATATGTATAATAGTATTTTTATATCGTTTGTCAACAAATTTTTAAAATTTATTTATACATAAAAATACAGCAATAATTAATCCCCGAATAATTTATCAAGTGTTTCCTGAAGCACTTCCAGTTTAAACGGTTTTATCAATACACCATCAAAACCGTAATTTTTAAAATCGGACATAATGGGATCGTTTGAATAGCCGCTTGAAACAATCGCTTTGAAATCCGAAGAAATCTTCTTCATAGCTGCTAAAGTTTTCACTCCGCCCATTCCGCCTGGAACGGTCAGATCCAGTATTACCAAATCAAAAGGCTCTCCCTCATGGTAAGCCTTTTCAAACAACTCAACGGCACCCTCACCGTTTTTTGCAGTTTCTGCCTCATAACCAAGTATAGTAAGAAGTTCGCTGGAAGACTCCAGAATGAGTTCCTGATCATCCATAATAAGTATTTTATAAAGACCTGTTTCACTGCTCATTAAAAAACCTCTCTTAAAAAGAATTTAACAATAACTGATTATAACATAAAAAATTATCTTATTAAATTCTTTATCAATAAAGCGATTATACCGGCCATAAAGGGAAATAAAAAAGTACAAATGAGCCTGAAAAAGGTAAAATTTACTCCGAGTATCCCCATTTCCATGGGGATTTTGGTGGCTGAAAGCAGTGACCATGAGGTTACAAAGGAAATAATGGTGGGGATACCAGCCCCGGATTGTATCAATGCCGCGGCAATGGGGTAACTCACATAGGGCGCACCCGGTGTAATTACACCAGCCAAACTTCCGATCACAACTCCCCTTATCCCTGATCCGGAACCTATCCAGTTCATAATCAGATCTTTGGGAATAAGGATTTGAATCATTCCGCCTATAATCATTGCAAAAAATATCAGAGGAAGAATATTCAGCGTAAGTCTGAAAGCACTCTTCAAACCCTCAATATGTGCCCCGTCACCCCTGAAATAAGCAAGAGTTGTCAGAACAACTGCCATAAACCCCAAAAGGACTGTCGCAAAAACAAAACCTTTACTGTGCATCTCTATACCTTGTCAGTGAAAGTAAACATCACCCGCATATGCATTTATAAATTTTGACAATTTTTCTTCTGCCAGCCTTGCATACTTGCACTCTTTTAACTCCCGCACAAGTTTAACACACGAATCGATTTCCATACGGTTAATAACCATCTTAGCTTTAAGTATTGAAGCCGGGCTCATACTCAGGTTCCTATAACCAAGCCCCAGCAGCACAGGAATATATTTGGGCTCGCCCGCTATCTCTCCGCAGACTGAGGCTTCTATGCCGGCACTCTTTGCATCCGTTATAATCTTATCCAGCATAATAAGAATTGAAGGATGGGTGGGACGGTAAAGATAGGCTACATATTCGTTATTTCGGTCTATACCCAGTGTATACTGAATCAAATCGTTACTTCCGACACTAAAAAAATCAACTTCCCGGGCAATAAGATGTGTAATCAAGGCAAGAGATGGTAATTCAACCATAACCCCAACTGGTATATCCCTCTTGAAATTCTTATTTTCACTCTTCAATTCTTCAGCTGATTCTCTTAACATCTCTTTGCAGATATTCACCTCTTCTATTCCGGAAATCATCGGAAACATAATACGAACATCACCGAAATACGCAGCTCTTAAGATAGCTTTCAGCTGCTTTTTAAAGAAATCTTTAAAGCGAAGTGAATACCGTACAGCTCTCAATCCCATTACCGGATTCACCTCTTCAGGATGGGGCAGGACATCGGAAAGCTTTTCACCACCCAAATCAAATGTTCTGACAGTTATGGGATAGGAATTATTCAGTAAAACAGCATTTTTAAGTATCTCAAACTGGTCATCTTCCAAAATATCTCCTTTGTCCAGATAAATATACTCAGTCCTGTAAAGACCTATTCCTTCTGAATTGTATTCACGAGCAATATTAATCTCTTCATTAATTTCGATATTGGAACATATTGTAACCCTCTCACCATCTCTGGTTCTGGCTTCGGCATCCTTCAGCTTGGAGAGTTCCTCGATATATTTATTGTAACGTTTCTCTTTGTTTCTGTAGTCTTCACGCGTTTTTTCATCTGGATTAACTATCACTTTCCCTTCAAAACCATCTATAATTACCTCTTCTCCGGAAGTAACATTACTGGAGATATCTTCACATCCGACAACAGCCGGAATCCCTATGGCTCTTGCAAGAATTGAAGTATGGGATATCTTACTTCCCAGATCCATGGCAAAGCCTTTCACCTTTCTCTTTATCGCAGCTGCTGCATCTGACGGAGTGAGATCATGAGCAATAATTATCTTTTCATCATCTATATTAAGTACACTTTCATACTCATTTGCCGACATAAAACGCAGAAGTTTTTGAACCACCTGCTCCACGTCACTCTTTCTTTCCCGAAAATATTCATCTTCAGATTCATTAAAAACTTTAAGAATTTTGCCGGATACTTTTTTCAGGGCATATTCGGCATTAACCAGCTCTTTTTCAATAAACCTTTTGGTTTCCCCCACTAGCATATCATCTTTCAAAAGGAGAAGATAAACATCAAAGATAAAAGCATGATCTTCGCCGAGCTTGTCCAGAGAAATTTCCCGGACATGACTGATATAATCCTCAGTCTTTTTTATTGCATCATCAAGCTTTTTGTATTCTTCAGGCACACCACTTTTATCAATCCTATATTTAACCACATGAATCTTGGATCTATCCAAAAGGTGGCACTTGCCTGTGACTATACCTTCAGAACTCGGTATTCCTTTTATAATATTCATTTAGCCTCACCAAATTTATCTTTAATAAGTTTCTCCAACGCCTCCAAAGATTCCTTAGCATCTTCGCCTTCTGTGGTTACTTTGATTTTAGACCCTTTTGAGGCAGCAAGCATCATGACTCCCATTATACTTTTACCGTTAGCAAAAACACCGTCTTTCTCCACAGTAACCTCGGACGAGTATTTGTTGGCCACTTTCACGAAATTGGCCGCAGCCCTTGCATGCATACCCAGCTCATTAACAATTTCTACATCTGTAGACAATTTGGTGTCTGCCATAGCCAACTCAACCCCCCTTTACATACAGCATAACTAAACAAGCTATTATTGCTATTATAAGACTGAACAAAACATCCAGTTTTTTAGCAATAAAAAAACCGACCAGCAAGAAACAGGTGGCAAAGAAATAGTAGGTTACTGTCTCCATACCATATTCCTTAAGCCCCAGCGAAAGAAGTACCCCAAGAAGAAAAGAGGTTATGAAGTCGGAATAAGCCGACCATTTGTTAAACTTAATTCTGTTAAACCATGAAATAACTTCTTTGCCTAAAACATATCCCATATCAAAACCGATATATAGAAAAATAAAATGAAAAAAATTAAAAACCAAAAGATACATTATAACGCCTAAAACAGGATTCATCAAACCGAACAAAGCAGCTATTATAAAAGAAATAGGACGCAGTGAGTGCCAGAAAAAGCTGTCACCAAGAGCAGCCAGCGCTGATGAGTAGACCTTCTTAAAGTAATCCGGCTGTCCTTCCCTGATAAACTCTTTGAACCATACCCCAAGAACAAAGGTTACCAAAAAGGGATGGGTATTGAAGTATTCTGTCTGTCTGCTTAGCTGATTATGGTCCATACCCAAGTCATTTGCATGGTCAATTTCTTCCAAAAGATATCTGAATCCGGAGCCCTGCATATTCTCATAGTTCCAGTTTCCGGTAAAAATAAAACTTTTCAGAAAGCTTTTACCTTTGTTCAAATGACCAACCATCCTAAAAGCAACCCCGATGAAAAAATAATATATTTATATACACTTTTAAAACTCAAAAATCTTATAAGATAACCTGCCAGAAAAGATGCTATGAGAAAAATATAGGCCGTTATTTCCCCCTGTATACTCAAATAATCTTCAATCCGAACAAGGATAAAAGCAGCAATGAGACAAAAAATGTTGTAAAGCACCACACCTTTTAGAAAAGCTACAGTTATACCTTTAATTAAAATCCCGAAAGGGGATTTGTAGATTCTGTATTTAAGATATTTGTCAAGCATGTGCTGATTCCACTTTCTCGTAAGCATATCCACGTATGTTACAGGAAAAACAAAAATGATTACCAACAATAGGCCCAAAAGATAGTCACTCAACGTCTGAATTATTCCGAAACTTACAAGAATGCCCATAGAATATGCCATGAATGTGTCATCTTTGGATATTTTCGTTCCCACTGGAACATCAATATTTCCGAACAACTCTATAAGCAGTCCGGAAAGAAAACACAGATACACATTGCCGAACAACAGACCTATGATTGTTGATAGTACCAGCGGCCTTGAAAGCATAATGTGAAATGCCGCATTCCTGTCTACAGAAGAAAAACCGGCGAGGAGCAGCAAAGCAATATAATTCACATTAATCCTCTATAAGATTGATAAAATTTTTAATTTCAACAGCTGTCTCCCATGGCAGCTTTTTTACAAAGATATTGAACCTGTCACGAAGCTCACTTAGTTTCAACACTTCTTTTTTGTCGAGAAAAACTGTATCCGTAATTTCAATTTTATGCTCTCTAGAAGCAACACACCCTATATTAATAAATATGCTCTCATCAAGTATATCACGCACTCTGTAGAGATCATTCACCGATTCAAACAAAACAAGCAGACTGTTCTTTGTGGTAGAAATTTCCCTATAATTTTTGGTGAAATCATCCACACAGTAAAAATTAAGTGTACAGTTGGCAGGTAGTATACTTGAATAAATCATTCTTTGAAGATCATCTGAACATATTCTGTCGCTCACAATTATAATATCATTAATTTTGTAATATTTTATCCATCCTTCTATAACCTGCCCGTGTATAAGTCTGTCGTCTACTCTGAATATAATTTTCTTGTTCATTTAGTCATCAAGTCCCCTGCCAGAATTATACTCTCCTTTCCGGTTTGTATAGCAGCTCTTCCCAGTTCCTGCGGATTTTTGATGTCTTTTCTCATACTGAAAGTTTTAATAAGCATAGGCAGGTTTACACCTGTAACTACATCCACTTTGCTTTTCTCCAGGTAAGCCATGGCAATATTGGAAGGGCTGCCGCCAAACATATCCGTCAGAATAAGCACTCCTCCGTCTTTATATTTGTTAATCAGCCTGTCAAGATCTCCTGCCAGGTCCCCGAGAGAAGCTCCGCTCTGTACAGATAAGAAATCTACTTTATCCTGCTTGCCTATTATCATTTCACTCGTTTTCAATAACTCAATTCCCAAGGAACCGTGTGTTAAAAGTATAACACCAACCATATCAACTCCTGTCAATATCTCTGTGTTTTATATAAATTTTATTTTTATGTTTCTTCTCCAGGTATTTCCCAATTTCCTCAACAATAGCCACAGACCTGTGTTTCCCGCCGGTACAGCCTATAGATACTGTTAAGAATTTTTTACCTTCCGTTACGTAATTTGGCAGAAGAAAATCAAAGAGCGGTTTAATTTTCTTCAGCATCTCCTTTGTCCTTTTATCTTTGAAGATATAGTCTCTGACCTCGGTATCAACCCCCGTCAAATCTCTGAATTCTTTAACAAAATGAGGGTTTTTTAAGAACCGGACATCCAGAACAAGATCGGATTCAGCAGGTATCCCGTATTTGAAGCCAAACGATTGAACGGTTATATAAATAGAGGAAGCGGTGGCATCTTTAAAATAATCCTCTATAACAGCTGAGAGCTGATGCACATTATAAACTGAAGTATCAAGCACTATATCGGAAATATCTTTAACACCTGACATCCCTTCCTTTTCACTTTTAATGGCTTCCGGCAAATCATCGCCCATAGGATGCTTTCGTCTGGTTTCTTTATAACGATTTATGATTGTCTGGTTATCCGAAGTTAAAAAGACAACTTCAGCATAATATTTATCTTTAAGCAGCTTGATGATTTCATATATTTTTTCAAAATTCTTACTTCTGGAGTCAATAACAAGAGCAATTTTGTTTATTTCAACGTTAAAATCAAAAATAATATCAACAAACTTTTCTATAATCACCAACGGCAGATTATCTATCGTATAAAAGCCAATATCTTCAAGGGCATTCGCCGCCACAGATTTGCCGGCACCTGACAGTCCTGTCAAAACAACCACTGAGATATTCGGCAATTATTCAACCCCTTTACTGTCAAAAAAACTGTCGGATTCGATATTCTCGCTTTCCTTAAGCTTTTTGTTGAGTTTATTCTCAAATTCCCTGGCAGCATCATAGCCCATATATTTTAAAAGCTGATTTTTGGCGGCTGATTCAACAATAACGGCCATATTACGTCCCGGCGAAACAGGAAGCATTATTATAGGGAGATGAATACCCAGAATCTCAAAATATTTATTATCAAGGCCTGTTCTTTCATAGCTTTCCTCACTGTTCCAGTCTACAAAATTCACAACAAGCTCCACCTTTTTCCTCACTCTTATTGCATTCACACCGTACATATCCTTTACGTTCAGTATACCCAGACCTCTTAATTCAATATGGTAATGCAAAAGGTCGTTACTTGCTCCTATCAAAAAGTCCTGTTTTCTTATGATATGAACAGCATCATCCGCCGCTAATCTGTGACCTCTTTTGATTAATTCCAATGCACATTCACTTTTACCTATGCCGCTGCGGCCTATTATAAGTACGCCCACACCATAAACATCCATCAGAACACCATGAATTACTGTTTCCGGTGCAAGTTTATATTCCAAAAAGTCAGATATTTTTGTTATTGCTTCAGAGCTAACCAAAGCTGTTCTCATAAGCGGAATATTATGTTTTTTTACACATGTTAAAAGTTCGGAAGGAACTTTAAGATTTTTTGTGACTACAAAACAGGCAATGTCTTTTTTACAAAGCTCTGATATGGAAAAATATCTGTCATCCCTGGTGAGCGTTTGGAGATAAGATATCTCCGTATTACCTAATATCTGGACTCTGCCGCCGTGTATATGATCGGTATAGCCTGCCAGGCCAAGCCCGGGCTTTTGAATTCGAAAACTGCTTATAAATTTCGAATCCAGCCAGGCTTTGCCGTACAGCAACTCCAGTTTGAGATGTTTCGCATCATCTCCCAATAATTCGGATACGGCGACTTTGTTCATTACAATTTAGCTTCCTCTTCATTCAGAATATTCAAAATTTCACTTTTACTTGATGCACTCAAAACCTTGGTTTTGAAATCGGTGGATTTAATCAAGCGGGAAATTCTTGCCAGTGTTTTTAAATGCAGATTCATTTTCTTAACAGAAGCCAGCACCAGAAAAATAACCTTTACCGGCTGCTTATCAATAGACTCAAAGTCAATACCTTTTTTTGAAATTGCTAAAAGGACAATGACATCATCTATTGAATCAAGTTTTGCATGGGGGATGGCAACTTCTTCCCCCACGCCGGTGCTTCCTAATTTTTCTCTGTCCACGAGGGCGTCATATGCACCCTCTTTGTCTTTCAATAATTCCTTATCATAAAGAATTTCCACAAGGTCACTCAAAACGGTATTCTTATCAGGACTCCCGTCAACCTCGCATACAAGATCCTCATCAACATAATCACTCAAATTCATACCAACCTCTTATGGCTCAATTAATCCGATATTTCCATCATCTCTTTTGTATACTACATTTACTTCAGAGCTGTCTGCATTTCTGAAAACAAAAAAGTTTTTATTTAACAAATCCATCTGCATAACAGCCTCTTCCACATCCATGGGTTTTACAGGTATCTGTTTCGATATCACAGTTACGGGATTATCAGTATCAAGGCTGCCGGTTTCTATGACATTAAGCCTGAAAGGTTCTTCAAAGTCTTTGTTCATTAGCTTTTTACTTTGAATTTTCTCTTTGTACTTCACCAGCTGTCTTTCAATCTTATCGACAGCCAGATCGATGGAAGCATACAGATCTTCCGATTTTTCCAGACCTTTCAGAAAAACACCCTTTGCATTTACAAGTACTTCAGCAATATGAAGATTTTTCTGTACTTCAAGCACTACATGGACCTCTATAACCTGATCGAAATACTTTTTCACTTTACCAATCTTCTTATTCACATAAGACCTTATGGCATCGGTCAGATCAATATTTTTCGCCGTAATTTGAATGTGCATATTACCTCCTATTCCTTTTTCTTTCTGATCTAGCAGGGATACTCATACTTTCCCTGTATTTAGCCACAGTTCTCCTTGCAATCTTTATACCCTTTTTTGTTAAAATTTCCACAATTTTTTGATCACTGTACGGTTTTTCTTTCGGCTCATTCTCTGTAAGTTCCCTGATCTGCATTTTTATGTTCATTGTAGAGATTTCACCATTTTCCGATTCAATCCCTTTAATAAAAAAAGAGCGCAATTCAAGAACCCCATGTGTACACATGGCATATTTTCCTGATGTGACTCTGCTGACTGTGGACTCATGCAAACCGGTGGCTTCTGCAATATCTTTAAGCTTCAGCGGTTTCAGAAATTCCTTCCCTTTTTTAAGAAAATCATACTGTTTTTTTACAATTTCCTCCACAACCCTCTGAATAGCTTTTTTACGCTGATTGAGACTTTTCAGAAGCCAAAGTGCATTTTTTACCTTCTCTTCCACATATTCCCTTGTATTGCTGTCAAGACTGTCATTCTTGAGCAGTTTAACATAATAGCTGTTCAGCTTCATGGGAGCAAACCCCTCTTCATTCAAAACAACATCAAAAAAATCGTCTCTTTCCACAATATACACATCGGGAACCACATATCTTGCAGTAGAAGAAAACTTTAACCCCGGCTTGGGATCTGTCATCTTAATATATCCAAAAAGCTTTTCAAGACTTTCCATATCAATAGACAAAGTCTCAGCCACTTTATTAAGATCGCCTATAATTATTTCTTCTTCATAATTGTCCAGTATCTCAGCAATAAAATCTATATCGTTCGGATTAATACCGAAACTGTGGAGTTGCTTCAAAATACAGTCCTTCAGATTTGTCTGGGCTATCCCTGCCGGATCAAACTCCCTGATTACACTTAGCGCTTCATTTACAACATCAACACCAATATTTATCTCATCTGCAATAACAGAGGGATCCAAAGTAAAATAACCATTTTCCGTAATATTCCCTATAATATATTCCCCTGCTCGTTTAACTTCTTTACTGACATCCGAAATGGTAAGCTGAAACAACAAATGCTCATATAGATTTTCATTGCTGCTTACAAATTTTTCAAAATTTACCTCTTCATCATCACGTGGCAAATAATACCATTCATCGTTTTGAAAATAATCATCCCATTCAACCTTTTTCAAGTCTTCAAGGAATTCATCTTTTTCAAAATATTCTTCTTCCTGTTTGCTTTCCATTTCCTCAATAACAGGGTTATCCTCCAGAATACTGTTAACTTCCTGCAAAAGCTCCACAACAGGCATCTGAAGCAGATTTAATGACTGCTTCATTTGAGGAGTAATCATTAATTTCTGCGAAAGCTTGTTTTCAAGCGTCAGACCCATTTTTGTGTTTTGCATATTATAAATAAAACCCTTCGCCAAGATACCTGTTAATAACTTCCCTGTGGCTTATTATTTCTTCAGGAACGCCCTCTGTAAGAACATTCCCTTCATATATAATATAGCCTCTGTCTGTAATTTTTAAAGTTTCTCTTACATTATGATCAGTAATAAGAACACCTATTCCCATCTCTTTTAGTTTAAATATCATATTCTGTATATCAGCTACAGATATCGGGTCAATACCTGCAAACGGCTCATCCAGCAAAATAAATTCAGGATCAATACTCATACATCTTGCAATTTCAACTCTTCTGCGTTCTCCGCCGCTGAGTGAATACCCGTAAGAATCAATCACTTTTTTAAGACCGAAGTCTTCGATAAGTCTCTCAACTCTTTCTCTGATCATTCTTTTACCGGATCTTGTTTTGGTGTTTGAAGGAAATTTAAGCTGAATAGCTGCAGCTATATTTTCATATACCGTAAGTTTACGAAAAACTGAAGGTTCCTGGGGTAGATATCCTATCCCTCTTTTTGCTCTCGTATGAATTGCGTCATGGGTAATATCGGAGTCATTCAGAACCACACTGCCTTCATCAGATTTAACAATACCGACTATCATGTAAAAAGTGGTTGTTTTGCCTGCACCGTTCGGTCCAAGCAGGCCGACAATCTCGCCCTTGTCGACTTTTAATGTTACGTTATCTACTACCGTCCTTTTCTTGTAGCTCTTTTTCAGATGGTTTGCCTGTATTGACAATAGATTTCCCCTTTTGATCCGGATAGAAAATAATTTTTACTCTGCTCTTATCACTTTTTTTCACTTCAATCCGATTTTCATCATTGTATATGATTACCTGTTGACCTTCAAGATAATTTTCCCCCTGCCAGACCCTGACATCTCCGGACAGCTTTATCACATTCTCATTCATCAGCATTTCAGCTTTATTGGACAATGCGTACAACTCCTGTTTAGTGATACTTACATTACCTTCTGCAACTATCTTTTCCGGTTCTCTGTTATCATTGAAGTAAACACTCATATTATCCGAATGCATTGTCAGATTATCACTTTTTACAAACACATTACCTCTGAAATATGATACATTCCTATTGCCGAAATACTTTAGAGAGTCGGACTCAATCTGAACCTTGTTTTGAGCTGCACCTGCAACTGAGATACAGACAATAATTAAAAATAATACAGATAATTTCTTAATATGCATAATCAACCTCTACATTGTCTATAAATTCAATGATGCGGTTAGACCTGGACATTAATGCCTTTTCGGAAGTAATAATAATATTGTTTCCATGAACTTCCACACCGTTCTTAATAATTCCTGTAGCATTGTCAAAGTAGTAATTAAATACGCCGTTATCATCTGTATTTATTTTTACACTGTTTATTTGACCCTTTACACTACCTTCTAACACAATTTTTTTATCCACCCAATATGTACATTCTGCAGCATGAAAAGTTGCAGATGTATTATCTGTTTTATATTCTATAGAGCAGTTATCAAGTTTTGATTTCCCGATATCTTTATCAAACTTTGCAATGGCTGCTGTCACCCTGTAAAAGCCCTGACTGTCTGTCAGATTTTTGCTCAGATCGAAATTCTTTATTACCAAATTATTCTTTGCAATATCAATCTTTTCAAGCTTATTTTTATCATTCCGGGTTGAATAATAGACAACCGATAAAAGAATAATTAATAAAAACATAATCAATAATACAAGCTTAACGTTTTTTCCCATAAACCATTTAACTTTAATATTTTTTCAACGAATTCCCTCACTGCACCGCTGCCGCCTTTATTTTCCAACACAATTTTCGCAGCTTTCCTGGTTTCTTCTGCAGCATCAGCAACTGCAGCTGAAAAACCCACAGCATTCATCAACCTGATATCGTTCAGATCATCACCTATAAAAGCGGCCTCTTCAGGAAGTAAGTTTTTTATGTGCATTACTTTTTTAAATGTATCCAGTTTATCTTCAACACCCTGATAGACATCATCGATCAGCAGCTCTCTGGCTCTTATTTCAGTGACTTTTGATTTCCTGCCGGAAATAATACACAACTGCAACCCGGCTTTTCTTGCCATATTTATCCCAAAACCGTCTTTTACATCAAAATTTTTAATCTCTTTGCCGGTTTCATCATATATAATTTTCCCGTCGCTGAGAACTCCGTCCACATCCATAATCAGAATCTTTATCATCACACAATCCCTGCACTCAGAATATCGTGTAAATGTATAATACCCGTCGGGTGCTTATTATCATCAACCGACAAAATTGTGGTAATTGAAAATTCCTCCATTATCTGCAGTGCTCTTGCCGCCAGAGCATCCGGAGAAATCGTTTTGGGATTTTTCGTTGCCAGCTGGTAAACAGGTTTATCGAAAATGTTTTGGTACTTTTCCAGAGAACGCCTTAAATCACCGTCCGTAATAATTCCAACAAGTTTCCCGTCATTATCAACCACTGATGTGCAGCCAAAACCTTTGCTGCTCATCTCGATTACAGCTTTTGAAATAAGTTCATTCTCATTGATAACCGGGACTTCCTCCCCAGTATGGTATAAGTCACCAACTTTTAACAGAAGCTTTTTTCCGAGAGAGCCGGAAGGATGGAATACAGCAAAATCTTCTTCTTTAAATCCTCGTTTTTCAAGCAGGGCAACAGCAAGAGCATCCCCGATTGCCAAAGCAACAGTTGTGCTTGCAGTGGGAGCAAGGTTAAGCGGACAGGCTTCCTTCTCAACAGAAGCATCAATTGCACAGGTACTCCGTCTTGCCAAAGTGGAATCCATTCTGCCAACAAGGGAAACTATTGGAACGTTAAACCGTTTTATAATGGGAAGTATTGAAACAATTTCCTCGGTTTCGCCGCTGTTGGAGATAGCAATGACAACATCACCCTTCATAAGCATCCCCAAATCTCCGTGAACACCCTCAGCCGGGTGCAGAAACAGCGATGGGGTGCCGGTGGAAGACAAAGTGGCGGCAATTTTTTTTCCTATTATACCGGACTTGCCCATTCCAGTTACAACAACACGGCTTTTGCAGCTCATCAGTATTTCCACTGCCCTCTCAAAATCATCATTAATCCTGTCAGCCAAGCGATAGATGGCATCTGCTTCTATTCTTAAAGTTTTCTGAGCAATTTCTTTAATTTTCATAAAACATCTCTTATACGGCATATATTTTTAATAACATTTTCAGCAGTTTCAAAATTCAGCATATTGGGTCCGTCACATAATGCCTTATACGGTTCAGGATGTATTTCCATGAAAAAGCCGTCCACACCGCAGGCAGCTGCAGCCTTTGCCAGATATGGTACAAACTCACGCTGTCCTCCGGAAGATTTGCCCATTCCGCCGGGCAGCTGAAGTGAATGTGTGGCATCAAAGATAATATTTGCTCCTGTATCTCGCATCACAGGAAATGACCTGAAGTCCACAACAAGATTATTATAGCCGAAACTTGTCCCCCGCTCGGTTAAAAAGATATCCCTCTTTTTCACACCAAAGGACTCAAGTTTCTGAACAATATTACTCATATCCCAGGGGGATAAAAACTGCCCCTTTTTAACATTGACAGGCAGGCCGGATTCAGAGGCTGCTTTAAGCATGTCGGTCTGTCTGCATAAGAAAGCCGGAATCTGGAGCATATCCACATTTCCGGAAAGCTGAGCAGCCTGAACTGGCTCATGAAAATCTGTAATAATTTTTACATCAAATTTTCTCTTCACCTTTTCAAACAGCTCCATCCCCTTTTCAATACCGGGACCCCGATACGAATCTACGGAACTTCTGTTGGCTTTATCAAAGGAAGATTTAAAATATAAATCCAGATTATACTTTAAAGCCAGATTCTTTAAAAAATCACATGTCCTTAATGCTGTTTCATCCGTCTCAATAACGCACGGACCAGCCATTAAAATCATACAGCCTCTATACCTTCATGGGCGGACTTTTCAGCTTTCTCTTTTTTATATTTATATGCTGCTTCAACAAATCTGCTGAATAAAGGATGCGGATTTGTTGGTTTTGATTTAAATTCCGGGTGAAACTGACAGCCGACAAACCATCTGTGAGCTTTTATTTCGACAATCTCCACCAAATCCCTGTCAGGATTGTGTCCGGAAATAAGTAGCCCTTCTTTTACAAAATCCTGCAGATAATCGTTATTAAACTCCAGTCTGTGTCTGTGTCGTTCATATATCGTATCTTTTTTATAAGCCTGGTATGACTTTGAATTCTTCTTCAGATCACATCTGTAAGCACCAAGTCTCATTGTGCCGCCCAGCTGTTTTATCTTTTTCTGATCATTCATAAAGTCTATAACCGGATGCTTTGTGGATTTGTCAAACTCGACACTGTTAGCATCCTCATATTTGAGGACATTCCTGGCAAACTCTATAACCGCACACTGCATCCCAAGACAGATGCCAAAGAAAGGTACATCTTTATTCCTGGCAAAGTTGACAGATTTTATTTTACCTTCAACACCTCTGTCTCCGAATCCACCCGGTATTAGTATGCCGTCCAGGTCATCAAGCAGTACATCCGGAGAAGGTTTTTCAAGATCTTCTGCGTCAATCCATTTCACATTTACTTTTAGTTTGTTATAAATACCGCCGTGTATTAAAGCTTCGTTAAGACTGATATAAGCATCTTTCAAATCCGTATATTTACCCACAACACCTATCTGCACCTCGTCTTCAGGATTTTTTATCCGCTCTACAATTTCCTCCCACTTCTCCAAATCGTAATTTTTATCCTCAAGTGAAAACCGTTTCATAATTAATTTATCTATCCCCTCTTTATTCATATAAAGCGGCACCTGGTAAATTGTGCTGGCATCAATGGCGTTAATAACACTGTTTTTGGAAACATTACAAAACAAGGCAATCTTTTTTCTTATAGTATCATCAAGGGGGTACTCAGATCTGCATACCAGGATATCCGGCTGAATACCTATCTCCCTGAGTTCTTTCACTGAATGTTGTGTTGGTTTGGTTTTAAGCTCACCGGCACTCTTTATAAAAGGAACAAGGGTAACATGGACATAAAGAACATTCTCTTCGCCAACATCAAATTTGAACTGCCTTATCGCCTCCAAAAACGGCAGGCTCTCAATATCACCAACAGTTCCACCTATTTCGGTAATGACAAAATCGTTATCTTCAGAAAGCTTTAAAATACTTTCTTTTATCTCATCTGTAATATGCGGAATCACCTGAACAGTTGCTCCAAGATAATCACCCCTGCGCTCCTTTTGAATGACACTGTAATAAATTTTCCCGGTAGTAATATTGCAGTCTTTTGTTGTATTGGAGGTGAGAAACCGCTCATAGTGACCAAGGTCCAGATCCGTTTCTGCTCCGTCCTCGGTAACAAAAACCTCACCGTGTTGGAAAGGACTGAGAGTCCCCGGATCCACATTCAGATAGGGATCGAATTTCTTGATAACTACACTGTAACCTCTTGCTTCCAGAAGTGTGCCAATTGAGGAAGCTGTAATCCCCTTACCCAGAGATGATAATACTCCGCCTGTAACAAAAATATACTTAGTCACGAACTGACCCCCCTTTCCAAAATTTTCTCAGCCTTTTTAACATCGTCATACGTATCAACAGACAATGAATCATTGTCGGATTCTATCATTTTTATCCTGTATCCGTTTTCAAGAGCTCTGAGCTGCTCCAGCTCTTCCGTCTTCTCCAGCGGAGTTCTGTCCATCTCTGCATATTTCAACAAAAAATGCCGTTTAAAACCGTAAATCCCGATATGTTTCTTATACTGCGCAGCATTTTTATTTCTTCCGAAAGGCATTTTTGCTCTGCTGAAATAAAGGGCATACCCCTCTCTGTCAACGACAACTTTAACATTGCCGGGGTCATCCGCCTCCGTTTCATTCATATTCACATATGCCGAAGACATATAGATATTATCATTTTCATTTAAACTGTTTATCAGATCATTGATAAGTTTGGGAGACAAAAACGGCTCATCCCCCTGAACATTTATAATTACATCTTCCCTTAGATATTTGGCAACATCGGAAATTCTATCCGTGCCGCTGAAATATTCTTTATCGCCCAATGTAACCTCTAATCCGTCAATCTTTTCACAGACCTCCATAATTTTAATATCATCAGTTGCAACAATCACCCTGTCCGCAGCACTTTTAAGACAGTTGTTGGCCACCCTTGCAATCATAGGAATTCCGCCGATTTTTACAAGCGGTTTTCCCGGAAGTCTTGATGAATTGTATCTTGCAGGAATAATCACCGCACTCATTTATTTCCTCTGTTTTCTATGGCAACAGCCATAGCCATATTTTTCGAATGAGAGATGGAAACCTCCATGTCTGCTTTTTGTCCGTTTAAATAAACAACCGGTTCTCCGTCTTCACCGGCCAAGATTTCTATATTTTTAAGTCCAAGCTTTCCAAGCCCCGTTTTCAAACTTTTTGAAACGGCCTCCTTGGCTGCAAAACGTCCGCTGAGAAAGCTCATACTTCTTTTTTTTTGTATAAAAATTTCTCTTTCCCTTTCGGAAAGTACCCTGTCGGAGAACGAATCCCCCAGTTTAGTGTATGCATTTTTAATTCTTTCAATTTCAACTATATCGCAACCGATCATCATTTATTCGCCTATAAGACGTTTCATTTCTTTCACCGCCTCAAATATCCCTGTGAACACACTTCTGGCAACAATTGAATGACCTATATTAAGCTCATTCAAGAACGGAATATTCCGGCAAAGCTTCTTTGTATTCCTGTAGTTCAGGCCATGCCCGGCATTAACCACCATCCCTGAATCCTTTGCGAATTCTGCCGCCTTTGTCAGTTTCTGCAGTTCAAACAGAATTTGCTCATCATCTTCAGCTTCGGCATAAGAACCTGTATGCAGCTCAACAATATTCACACCAAGATTTTTTGCTGCCTTTATCTGCTGTATATCCGGATCGATAAAAAGACTCACCTTTATATTGTTACTCATTAAGTGCTTTACCGCCTCCGAGACCTCTTTTTCGTTACCTTTAACATCAAGGCCGCCTTCGGTGGTCAGTTCTTCTCTTTTTTCAGGAACCAGTGTTGACATATAAGGCTTTATATCACATGCAAAATCCAATATTTCATGATTCACAGACATTTCAAGGTTTAATCGTGTCTTTAATATATCTTTCAGCAGTGAAACATCTCTGTGTTGAATATGCCTTGTATCTTCCCTGAGATGCACCGTTATTCCGTCAGCACCTGCATGTTCCGCCCACACTGCCGCTTCCACCGGATCCGGCTCTTTTATAAGCCTGGCCTGTCTCAGAGTAGCCACATGATCAACGTTTACACCAAGCTTTATCATCAGATTTTTCCTGCAAAATTTTTATTTATTTCATCCACAGCCTTTAGCCCCACTTCTTCTGTAATTCCTTTTATAAAATTTAAATCTTCACCTTCAACCATAACCCTGAGTTTATTCTCAGTTCCGGAATATCTTACCAGTATTCTCCCTTTTCCGTTGAATTTGGTTTCATAATCATCTATCATACGTCTTGTTTCTTTAAGATTCTCAATAGGAACTTTGCTGCTGACGGCAAAATTCTTTAACACCTGAGGACATATCTCTACAAAAGCAGCCAATTCACTTAAAGGTTTATTTTCGTTCACCATAACCCTGAGCAGCTGAAACGCGCTGATCATACCGTCACCGGTTGAGTTATAGTCGCTGAAAATAATGTGCCCGGACTGCTCACCTCCTAAATTATAACCGCCTTTCAGCATTTCCTCAATAACATATCTGTCTCCAACTCCGCTTCTGATAAAATCTATTCCAATCCCCTGCAGCGTCTTCTCCAGACCAATGTTACTCATCACCGTTGCTACAACAGTATTACCGTTTAATAAACCTCTGGTATGCATATACTGTGCGCAAATTCCAAGGATATGGTCTCCGTTGACTATATTTCCCTTTTCATCGGCAAAAATCACTCTGTCTCCGTCGCCGTCAAACGAAATACCCAAATCAGCCCCGAGTTCAACAACTTTTTCGGCAACCCTTTCAGGGTGGACAGCGCCGCAGTTATCGTTAATATTATAACCGTCCGGCTCGTCACCTATTACATAAACCTCGGCACCCAGTTCTTCAAAAGCCATAGGAGCAACCCTATATGTGGCTCCATTGGCACAATCAAGTACAATTTTCAGGCCTTTTAAATCATAATTTTTATCAAACGTTCCTTTGGTATACTCCACATAACGGCCGATTGCCGTTTCTATACGATAAGCTTTTCCCACTTCTTTTGAACTTTCATTAAAGTCCTCAGTGTCTATTATATTCTCTATTTTCGCTTCAATATCATCATTCAGTTTGAAACCGGTATTGGAGAAAAATTTAATTCCGTTATCTTCATAAGGGTTATGTGATGCAGAAATCACAACACCGGAGTCAGCCCGCAGGCTTCTGGTAATAAACGCAATAGCCGGAGTGGGAAGAACTCCAAGCATTATGGCATCAACACCCATTGAACAAATACCTGAGACAATTGCATTTTCAAACATATAACTGGAGATTCTTGTATCTTTTCCCACAACAATTTTATGTTTTTTGTTACCGTTTTTAAATGTCTGTGCCACTGCTTTACCCAGCAAAAGCGCAAATTCAGAAGTCATCGGAAAAACATTGGCCTTCCCTCTGACTCCGTCCGTACCGAAATATTTTCTCACTTTGTTACCTCCACACGTGCCTTACCAGGAATAATTTCAATAATTTTAATATTTTCGCCTGAAGAATATTCAATATTACGCAAATACTGACCCGGGGTCAGCTGTGAAACATCAACGTAAATATTTATCCTCTTTTTCAAATCTTTACTATCAGCAATATCGCTCCTGACATCAATTTGAGCATCAACCTCATTTGTCAGAAGTTTATAATTGTAATCCTTATTTTTTTTAACAACCGTTACAGCTATATTGCTGAGCTTTCGCTTGACCATATTTTCACTAAAAATAACAGTTACCTCCACCTGAGAGGGATCAATGCTTTTTATTCCGCTGAATTTTTTCAGTCCTACAGAGTAGCTCATCTTCTCCGATTTACCTGATAAATTAATGGGAAGAGTTTCTATATAATCAATGTCGTTCAATGTGGAAGCGGCTCCGGTGACTTCCACTTCCGAAGGTGTTATCTGAAGACTCCCCACTTTAAACCCTTCAGCAGGCTCACCGATAAAAGCTGGAGTCACCTCAATATTTTTATGAACAATTTTATCTATAGTAACAGTAATTTCAGCCGGCTGTATTCTGACAACATTAACACTGGACGGTACTTTTACGTCGGAAGGTTTTATCCGGTAATCCGTTTGGTATGCGGAAAAATTTCTTACATTTACTTCAACACTCACATCATTATAAGAAAGGGAATTCAGTACAAGTCTCGGCCCGTTGAGTGTAACATTTATCAAACTTTCGTCAGTAACGGCAACTTTTTTGTCAGGAACATTAATAAGTTTTACAGGTACATTGAACTGCACCTGATCATAGTCTGATGTAGCAACAATAAGCCAAAGGGAAATTGCCAAAAGTACACTCAAAATTTTCAAAAAAATATTATTCAGCAGCATTTTTTTTACTCTTCGATTTACCCGGATGTTGGTAAATATTATACAATGTATCCCTAAGCATATCTGCGTCCAGTTCTGAGGTAATATTGCCTTTATACGCTACAGATATTGTGCCCCTTTCTTCACTTACAACAATACTTACAGCATCTGTCTCTTCCGTTATTCCCAAGGCCGCTCTGTGCCTTGTGCCGAATTTTTTGTCTATATCTTCATGTTTGGTGAGAGGTAAAATTGAACCGGCATATTTTATTTTACCTTCCGAGATAATAACTGCTCCGTCATGCAGCGGCGAATATGGAATAAAAAGACTTATGAGAAGGTCTTTTCCCACAACTGAATCCAGCACTGTGCCGGCCTGTATATAATGTGACAACTCTGTATCACGCTGTAAAACAATTAAAGCCCCTATCTGCCTGTTAGCAAGAATTGTTGCGGCCTTAACTATCTCATCTATAGTTTGGGCAATGTTTTCTCCCTGGTAACCGAACATTTTCGTCTCACCGATAAAGGCAAGCGCCCGTCTTATTTCAGGCTGAAACAGGATTATTATTGTCAGAAACAGATAACCGGAGAAATTACTCAAAACCCAGCTGGTGGTTTTCAATCCAAGATACTTCGCAACAAAAGACATGAATATCAGAAAAATTATGCCGAACAACATATTAAAGGCTCTGGTGCCTTTAATAAGGAGAAGAAGTCTGTAAATAATATAGCTGATAATGGCTATATCCAGAACGTCAATCAAAGAAACAACGGAAAATATATCAACCATCAGGATCTGCCTTCCTGTATTCGCGTATTATTTTAACCATATCCAAAGTTTCCGATATATCATGGGTTCTCACAATATCTGCACCCTTAACCAAAGCAATGGTTTCAGCAATTTTTGATGCCAGTGCAGTTTCACCGGGAGATTTATCCACAACCCTGTTTATCATAGATTTTCTGGAAACACCAATCAATATCGGCAGCCCCGTAGATGTAAACTCATCAAGATATTTCAACAAAAGATAATTATCATTAAGTTTCTTGCCAAATCCGAACCCTGGATCCAAAATTATACTCTCTTCCTTTATCCCGGCTTTTAGAGCCATTTCTGCAGAGTCGAATAAATAGGCTTTTACTTCTTCCAGAAAATTAGCATAATCCGTTTTTTGCTGCATTTTATCAGGTGTACTGCTTGTATGCATAAGGCACACGGCTGCACCATAATCCGCGCAAACTTTCGGCATATCCCGGTCAAATTTAAAACCGCTGATATCGTTAATTATATCTGCGCCTTTTTTCAGCACGTCCTCGGCAACTGCCGACTTATACGTATCAACAGATACCTTTAAACCGATGCTCAAAGCATATTCAACAGCACCGGCAATCCTCTCTTTTTCCGTTTCCGCATCCACAGGGGTCGAGCCCGGTCGGGATGATTCTCCGCCAATATCGATAACCTTAACACCAGCGGCATTTATTTCATCTATACGGCGCTTATAGTCGGTATGCAATAAATACTCACCGCCGTCACTGAATGAGTCCGGGGTAACATTAAGGATTCCCATAATCTCAGGCTCATCGAGAGCCAACTCGCCTGATGGAATAATCAACATCCTATTTTTCTTCTTGCCCAAAAAGTTAAACAGTTCTTCAGCAAGTAACTTTAAAGAATACGGCTGAACTTTAAGTCTGTCAATCAAACGTTTATACTGTATTGCGTTACCCATCAAAAGAAGGTCTGTTTTGTTTACATTACAACCAACGGTTCCCCTGCTGACAGCAGCATCCATACCTGCAGCCAGCGATTCCTGCTTGATAATATTGGCCTGAGCAGGGATGAGATCCCTGACTTTTATATTCAGAGATTTCCCCTTTCCTGCCATTTTAAAGGCGTATTCATCTACACCTATACGCTTAAATTCATATTTTAACCGCTCAGCATCATTGCTGATCAGTTGGAGGAACCGGCTCATCTTCTACATTTCCACCTTTCTGACTATCTTCTTTTTTCTCTTCATTCTCGTCTTCAGCTTCCTTATTTTCCTCTTCATCTTCATTCAGTTTTTTGATTAAATCCTGAATATCTTTATTTTCAATGGTTTCTTTTTCCAAAAGAAGCTGAGCAGTTTGTTCAAGCAGATTAAAATTTTCTTTCAATATATTTGTGGCTCTCTTGTAACTGTTGGATACTATAGTTTTTATCTCTTCGTCTATCATTACAGCTGTTTTTTCACTGTAATCCTTTGAAGATGAAATCTCTTTACCGAGAAACACAGCGTCATCTTTTTTGCCGAAAAACAGTGGCCCGATTTTACTGCTCATCCCCCAGGAACAAACCATCTTTCTGGCAATATCCGTTGCTCTGCTTATATCATTGCCTGCCCCGGTGGTAAGTCTGTCGAAAACAAGCTCTTCCGCAGCTCTTCCGCCCATAAGAACAGCCAGCCTTCCGAGAAGATACTCTTTGGTGTGCATATATCTGTCGTCCTCTGGCAGCTGCTGGGTAACACCAAGTGCCATTCCTCTGGGAATAATACTGACTTTATGCAAAGGATCCGCTCCCGGGGTCAGTATTGCCACAATAGCATGACCGGCCTCATGATATGCCGTATTTTTCTTCTCCTCATCTGAGATCACAATACTTCTGCGCTCCTTACCCATCATTACCTTGTCTTTAGCTTCTTCGAAATCATCCATCGTGACTTTATCTCTGTTTTGTCGTGCAGCAAGCAGGGAAGCTTCGTTAACAAGATTAGCCAGTTCCGCACCTGCAAATCCCGGTGTACCTTTTGCCACAATATCAAGATCAACATCATCGGACAAAGGTATTTTTTTAGCATGAACCTGAAGAATTTCCAGTCTACCTTTTCTGTCCGGCGGCGGAACAACAACCTGTCTGTCAAATCGTCCCGGACGCAGTAAAGCCGGGTCGAGAACATCCGGTCTGTTTGTTGCCGCTATCAAAATCACACCTTCGGTGGACTCAAATCCGTCCATTTCAACAAGAAGCTGATTAAGGGTCTGTTCCCTTTCATCATGCCCGCCTCCAAGACCGGCACCTCTGTGCCTGCCAACGGCATCCAGCTCATCCATGAAAATAATGCAGGGAGCATTTTTCTTTCCCTGCTCGAACAAATCCCTTACTCTCGATGCTCCCACACCGACAAACATTTCCACAAAATCAGAACCACTTATACTGAAATAAGGAACACCCGCCTCACCGGCCACAGCTTTTGCAAGCAGTGTTTTCCCGGTTCCGGGAGGCCCCACCAATAAAACACCCTTGGGAATCCTGCCTCCGAGTTTCTGAAATTTCTGAGGCTCTTTGAGAAATTCTATTATCTCTTCAAGCTCCTCCTTAGCCTCATCAGCGCCGGCTACATCTTTAAAAGTAACTTTCTGCTGATCTTTGGTCAGAAGCTTTGCTTTGCTTTTGCCGAAATTAAAAGCCTTTCCACTTCCACCCTGCATCTGCCGCATAAAAAATATCCATATGCCGATCAGCAGTATAAAAGGAAGCCAGGATATAAGAACCTGAACATACCACGGGTTTTGCTCCGGCGGTTTGGCAAAAATCTGGACATTGTTTTCCCTGAGAATACTAACCATTCCGGAATCTTTGGGAGTATAGGTCTCAAACTGAGTTCCATCTGCAAATTCACCTGTTACATGTTGTTCCTTTATAACAACGGTTTTTATATTCCCCTTCTGAACCTTTTCAAGGAAAGCCGTATAGGATATCTTTTCCCTGACCCCCTGTCCTGTATTAAAAAAGTTGAACATCATCACCATTAAAAGGGCGATGACGAACCACAGTGTAATATTTTTGAAAAAGTTATTTTTCATCATTCCTCCTCAATTATTTAACCTTTAATTTGCATACATTTTTTAAATTCCGATATTTTCCGTCATAATCCAGACCGTACCCCACAACAAATTCGTCCGGTATTTCAAACCCTGCATAATCAGGATTAATATCAGCAAGCCTTCTGGACGGTTTATCAAGAAGCGTACAGATTTTTATGGTGCTGGGATTACGAACATATAAAAGCTTTTTCAGATAGCTCAGAGTAAGACCGGTATCAACAATATCCTCCACCAAAATAACATTGCGGCTATCCAGCGGCCTGTCTATATCGCATAAAAGCCTTACAACGCCGCTGCTGACAGTCTTTTTTCCGGCATAACTGGATACCGAAATAAAACTGATTTCAACATTTGTATCAATTTCTCTTGCAAGGTCGGCTAAAAAAATCCACGAGCCTTTTAAAACCCCAACGAGAAGTACGTCTTCACCCTTAAAATCTTCTGTTATCTTCTGCCCGAGTTCTTTCACTTTTTCTCTTATCTCTTTTTCTCCAAGAAAAATATCAAGACCTTCTGCCTTCATGTTTACCCCTGACTGATTTTATCAATTCGTATATTTTTACTGTCTGATAAGCCTTCCACAAAAATAATTTCCCCTTCTTTCTCAACAATAACAGAAGTGTCTCTTACAAAAAGATCTTTGCCTGCATCTATGAAAAGATCTTTTAATTTTTTTCTTCCGAAACGGTCTCCTTTTCTTCTGTTACGCACTCTCAGACTTTTATTTTTTAAATCATTACCAAAAGTTATGATTTTACCTATTTTTGACAAAATTACAACCTTTTCGGAAGGTTTTTTTAAATATTCATAACTTTCCACAGCGGATGAAGGAAAAAAGTAAATATAACTATACGATTTTTCAAATATAAAATCGTTCGGAAGATTTATCCTTCTCGACTCTCTTTTGTTACTAATGCCCAGAATATTCTCTATAATCTGCTTTCCCGGTCTGCAAAAATCAGCGATAACAGCACTGACAAGATATCGTTTTTCATATTCACTGAGCGTATTAAAATCATTCAGATTGATTGTGTATACCGCTCCGTTTTTCCTCACCTGAACCTTTTCAACTTTCGAGCTCAGATATCCGTCCAGTACACTCGACTCATTCTGCAGTTTCAGAATATTTTTAAGGTACCCGGGGTTATATTCTTTAATTTCCGGAATAATTTTATGTCTGATCCAGTTCCTTGGTATATTTATATCTTTGTTTGTAGGATCATTAACATACATTATCCTGTATTTATCAATATATTCATCTATCTCATCTCCGCTGATTTCCAGCATTGGCCTGAGAAAAGTTCCGCTTTCAAGGTTAAAACCTTTAAGATTATACACAGTCGTACCCTGAAAAATTTTCAGAAAGAACGTTTCAATCAAATCATCCATGTGGTGAGCTGTAATTATATAATCGGCATTATACTTTTCCTTTAGCTTTGTAAAACTTTCGATTCTGAACTTCCTGGCAGCCTGCTCTGCACTTATGCCCTGTGTTTCTGCAATATTCTTCACGTCCCCGCTTATAACTTCAAGCTTCAGAGAATGCTCTCTGCACACTTTTAACGCAAATCCTTCATCCTCACCGGCATTCTTTCTGAGTCGGTGGTTTACATGACAAGGATACAGTTCAAAAGAAAATTCATCCCTGAAGCGGTTCAGAAAATGAAGCAAAGCAGATGAATCTCTGCCGCCGGAAAAACCAACAACAAATTTTTTGTTCCTGAACTCACTCAGCCTTTCATACAGTTTTCTTTCAAAGGATGTATTCATCTGATTTTATATACTGATCATCAAACTCTTTTTTCTTTTCTTCAAAACCTTCTCTGCCAAGCATACCATAGGCAAAGTGTTTTCCTTCCTCCACTCCCGGCTGGTCAAACGGATTTATATCCATAGAAAGCCCGGTCACAGCCACTACATACTGCATAAGCATAAAAAGCTTACCCACAGAACATTCATCGACACCGTCCATCACAAGTTTTAGTGAAGGTTTACCGGCTTTACGTAAAGACAGTTCAGTAGCATGAAGTTCATAATTCATCAGCTGCCCCAGTGAGTGACCCGTAAGATAGGAAAATTCAGGATGAAATCCAGCCTGAATTTCTGCATCAAAATCATGACTGCCCAACTCCACAAATGTAATCAGTTTGTCCGAAGGTCCTTCTTTATACAGCTGAAGCTGGGAATGCTGGTCATTTGCTCCAACTGCCCCCACCGGCGTTGTACCTGCATTAATTTCTGAGCCGTCTTTAGTGTATCGTTTCCCCAGACTTTCAGACCACAGCTGGGAAAACCATTCACAGAAAGATTTCAGTCTCGAAGTATAAGGCATCATAACGTTTATGTTTAACCCTCTTTTGATAAAACTGAGATAAATTGCAGATAAATGGAGTATTTTTTCCTTTTCCGACTTAACAATTTCCTCAGCCCCTTCCATCATACGGTCAATATCAAGACCGAGCAACGCCGCCGGCACAATTCCCACCGGACTTAGTACTGAAAATCTCCCCCCAACATTGGACGGGATGGAAAATGTTTTTATATTATGCATTTCAGCAAATTCTCTCAGAGGGCCTTTTTCAGGGTCGGTAATAACATAAATATGGGAAAAAGGGTCTTTTAGATTTTCATTAAGCCACTTGTAAATTATTGAAAAATTGGAAATTGTCTCAACTGTACTGCCCGATTTGGTAATAACACACACAAGTGTATCTTCAGCCTCACACTTTTTTAATATCCAGTAAAGTTTATGAGGATCAACATTATCGGCAAACCATACCCTGGGCAGACACCCCCTCTCTCCGAAAGAAAGAGCGTTGTATCCATGCGGCAGAAGTGCATTGGTCACAGCTTCCACTCCAAGGGATGAACCGCCTATACCCACTATTATCAGATCGTTATATTGTCCTTTGGAAGCTTTAACCGTCTCCTTTATCTGAGACAGATCAAACTCTGGCAGGTGAGAAAACCCCACTTCGCTTTCTTCACTAAGGGTAATAAAATCCGACAGCCCTTTTTTAGCAGCATCTTTGGATTCTTCCAGCTCCTCATCCGTGAGTCCGTTTTCCAGAAACTCAGACATAGTGTAATTATAGTCCAGTTTAATGTAACTCATTGTTACCTCCTGCAAAAGACGGCAAATCGCTTAATCTGTGACATACCTGCACATCTTTTAGTACGTCCATAAAATATTTACCGTAGGCTTTTGTCAATACCCTGTTATCGAGGATTATCCAGGCACCGTTATCATCTTCATGCCTTATTAATCTTCCCACAGCCTGTTTAAAGTAAATTACTGCACGTGGCAAATAGAAATTCATAAATGCGTTCCCATATTCTTTTTCAAAGGCTTCTTTACGTGCATTAAGATAAACATCAGAAATATTTTCAAATGGGAGCTTATCAAGGATAACATATTTAAGGTTATTTCCCGAAAAATCAATACCTTCACGCACAATCGAACACCCCAAAACAACAGTTTCAGCTGTTATGTCAATTTGTGACAAATCAACTTCGGTCTGCAGTATCAGCTGCCTTCCTGTTTTTTTCATGCGCAGATAATTATACACCTTATTCATCATCTCCAGGCTGTTAAAAATAATCAGGCATCCGCCCTCTAACTTTTTAATAATGGAAAAATAAGCCTCAAGTTTCTTTTCTCCGTAAAACTCTTTTTCGGGGATACAGCATACACCGTTTTTCAAAAAATCGCCCCCGCCCTCAACCTTTTTGGTGGCAACATCAGACAGACCCAGTTCGTTGCAAAAATAATCAAAAGAGCCGTTCACCGACAACGTTGCACTTATAAAGATTGAACTGACACAAATCTTTCCCAATGACTCACCAAATGAATCAGAAACACTTAAGGGGAGGTTCTTCAAGCTGAAGCTGTTTTTGTGAGGCTCAATTAACCTTAACCCTTCGGTATTGAAAATATTTTTAAACTTATCCCTGTATTTTTTGTACAACTCATAATTTTCATCATCAAAATCTGATTCCGCAAGACTTTTCAATTCACTGAAAAATATTTCAAGTTCATCCTGTATTCTATCATTGATAACCTTTTTCGATTCCAGCTCCCCTTTTATCCCTGCAAACTTATTCTGAAAAAATGAGTATGTCGATTCACTCATCAAAACCCGGTTTTCTTTCAGAAAAGTCATCAATGAGCCGAAATTAACATCATCTCCGATAAACTGAGGAAAAATATCCGGCAAGGAATGTGCCTCATCAAAAATAATATTATCAGCAAACTCAAAATTATACATCATATCATTTTTATACCGCATCCCCATATCACTGAGCAGCATGAAATGATTTGTAACAACAATATCCGCATCAGCTGCTTCAGCTTTTTTCAGATAAAAAGGACAGACTTCAAAATACGGACATTTGCCACCTATACACTGCATACTGTCAGCTGTCATCTTTTCAGTAGTGCTGAAACCAAAAAGATGCTGCGGAACCTCGCTGATTTCCGGGGTATTGCTTTCATACCAGCGTATTACATCCGGATACATATCGGCATCAGGGGATATAAACTTAAAATACCTGTAATAACAAAAATAATTTTTCCTTCCCTTCAGTGACACAACCTCGGTATCTTTCTCAGGGAAAAGAGCGGATACTGTCGGAATATCTTTATTCAATATCTGACTCATCAGCTGCTTGGTTTTAGTGGACACAATCGTTTTACGACCAAGCTCAAAAACCGGCAGCAGGTACGCCAGTGTTTTTCCGGAGCCGGTGGGAGCCTCAATGACAGTCGTATTATAGTCAGCCAGTGCATTCATAATATATTCAGCCAAATCAGCCTGGTAATCTCTGAATGAAAAGTTCGGAATAAACCGCTGCAAATATTCACTTTCCAGGAAATATTTTCTTATATCCATCAGCTCTCTTTAATACCCGCATAGTTCTTAAAAAGCTCAAAATTAAGCGAGTAGTTTTCAGCAGTATCCAGATCAATCAGTTTTTTTACGTAAAACTCTGCCAGTATTTTTTCAAAAGGCATATAATCCGCTGTTCCTCTCAGCTGAGTATCTATATACATAAAATTTGATTCCATAAGGGCTTTTCTGAGTTTAAATGAATTGTACATATACTCATAAATCATAGCCTTCCTTTCTATTGTTTCCACCGGCACCAGCCTGAAATTCACAACAAGCCGCAAGAGGCTTGCGAATTTATTCACATAATATTTATTCTCACTGTTGTCCAGCAGGAAAAGTTTTTCCAGAGCTCCGGAGATGCTTCCCGCTTCATAACATGCATAAACGGTTCTCCCCGACTCCACAAATTTCAGAGCCATGTCCAGTATTTCCAGACTGTCAATATCCATAAGAAATATAATTTCCGGATCGATATCATATATTATTTTGAAAAAGTTTTCTTTATTATAAGTACGCATACCCAAATCAAGCTGAGTAACAACGCTTTTGTCAGAGGCAATCTCGTACATGCCTTTCTTTTCCAGGTAAAGTATATTCCGTGTTTTGGACTTGTTAAAATGGTTTACTATAGAAGCCATTGTTGTGGCTTTGCCATGCCCTAAAGGTGCAATGAAAAAATAAAAGCCTTTCGTAGGCTCCAGTATATACTTGGAAACATCATCTTTGAAACCGAGATTATTAAATTTAGGAATTTCACTGGATGTAATCGTTAAAACGATCAGATAGCTGCTCTTCTGTCTCACTATATTTATGAAAAAGTTTTTACCGGCAATTGTTTTATAAAAACGTACCGTTTTCTTGTGAAGTAAAGTCTTTCTCGTTGCCTCATCCGTTAACGATTTAATATAATTGAGAATATCCTCTTTCTTCATCGGATCGGTGTTCAGTTTATAAAATCTTCCGATTTTTCTGATTGCCGGGGCAGAGCCTTCCGCAAAGAAAACCTTTGTAAGGTTCGGCTCAAAAGATACTATAGCAGATAAAAGAGCCTCAACACCTGCACTTTTATTGAACTCTGTTTCAATCTTCTTTTTAAACGACTGAAAATAATAGTCTTCTTCGCCGTAATCTATTTCTTTTATATCGCTCAGAATCTTTTCATACATAGAGTCGGGAAATAGTACCGGAATAACATTTTTTCCGGTTTTAAAAGAAATCTCATCTATATCGTTCAAAACCCTGAAATCAGAAAATCCAATATGGACACCTTTGTCGGTCACTTTGAAGGGTATGATTCCGTAATTATACACCAGATCATATTTAACCAGCTTTTGCACATCGGCGGGTATTGTCAGCTCCTGCTCGTTAAACATTACAACACCATACTGTTTTGACAAAAACGTGAAAAGCTGTTCTTCGGATACAATATCCATCTTAATGAGAAGTTTCCCCAGTCTGTCACCGGTTTCAGACTGTCTTTTCAGCGCTTTATTAAGCTGCTCATGGCTAATGAGTCCCTTTTCCACCAGGATTTCACCAAGTTTCTTCATAAAAATCCTCCGCAAAATAAGTATACAAAAAAACAATATTTTCGTAAATTACTTTATATTAACACAATTTCATGAATTTTCTAATCATTATTTTAACAATAATAAAAAAGTTAGATTCTCCTAATTTTTTTATTGACATTTTCATGATATAAAATATCATACTTAATAAGATTTAAATAGTCTTAAATAATTAACAAGGGGGATTCTTATGAATGTATACATATTGGGCGGTTTAAAAAGACTTGAAAAGGAATACAAAAAAGTAGGCAGAAAACACGGATGCAAGACCCGTGTGCTGAACACCCACTGCACAAACTGCAATAAATGCCTGAAAGACAGCGACGCAGTAATTTTTATGGTGGATAACGCCAGCCATAAGATGGTACAGAGTGCCAAACAAACATGCAAAAAAAACAATATTCCGATGATATTTACGGACAAAGCCAGCGTGAATTCTCTTGATAATGTAATATCATGCATGGCAAGCAGGAAAAACAATCCCGCAGCATGCAGTATATAAACGAAAAATTCCGGATGAAAACCCTACAACCTTAATCCGGAATTGCAAAATATTACGATCATATTATATAAATATTCATATATACCAATAAGAAATATAACATAAATTAATATTGTTCTATTCAAAAACAAGTTTATTTTCATTGATTCTCTGCTCAGCACTGTTCACAAATCCGCCGTTACCAAAACCCTGTTATTAATCTGCAAACCATTGAAAATACAATAAAAAAATATTTACAACTTCTGTAATTTTAATATGATTCTCCGGTTCAATCATTTAATTAGGATTTTTATTTACGGAGGAATGAATATGTTTTCATTACAACTCGGAGGGTTATCCAGAAGAAGTTTCCTCAAATTTTCTGTTTCAGCAGCATCATTAATGGGGCTTCCCTACGCCAGCGGTGTTAAAATGGCTGAAGCCGCCGAGCATAAAAAAAGACCACCTGTGATATGGCTGCACTTTCAGGAATGCACAGGATGCTCGGAAAGTATTTTAAGATCCACCCATCCTGATGTTGTCTCACTCCTTTTTGAAATGATTTCACTTGAATATCACGAAACTCTTATGCCCGCCTCAGGAATCCAGGCTGAAGAAACTTTGCATCACGCATTTGAGAAATATAAAGGAGAGTATCTGCTGGTTATCGAAGGCTCAATACCTTCTGATAATGAAGGATTCTGCAAAATCGGGGGCAAAGAAGCTTATAAATTACTTAAAGAGGCTTCCAAATATGCATCAGCTGTTATTGCCATAGGCTCCTGTTCCTCTTTCGGCGGAATACCGGCTGTTATGCCGGAACTGACAAATGCCAAAAGTGTGGAAGATATTATAAAAGACAAACCTATCGTAAATATACCCGGCTGTCCCCCCAATCCTTATAACTTTTTGTCCACAATACTGTATCTGCTCTCGTTTGAAAAACTTCCAAAGCTGGATGATAAAAAGCGCCCTCTTTTCGCATACGGAAGGGTTATACATGAGCATTGCGAAAGAAGGCCTCACTTTGACTCCGGAAGATTTGCAGAAGAATATGGAGACAAAGGTCACAGACTGGGATACTGTCTGTATAAACTCGGCTGTAAAGGTCCTGCAACATTTGCAAACTGTTCTGTCCAGCGGTTTAACGATGTTGGAGTTTGGCCGGTTTCCATAGGTCATCCATGTATCGGGTGCACTGAAAAAGACATCCTGTTCAAAAGGGACATTGCTGATCATATCAGAATCCATAATCAAACACCTCCCAACTTTTACCCATCCGTTGCGCCCAAGAAAAAAGATAAACCGGTGGATTTAAGAGCGGTTGCAGCTGTAAGTGGACTTGCCGGGGTCGCTCTCGGAGCAGGAGCAGTCATGATAAAAAAGCTTCCCGACGAGGGAGATGACAATGAAGAAAAGTAGAAGGGATTTTCTTAAAATTTGCGGCGCTGCTGCTTTGGGCACAGCTGTTCCTGCAGCCGCAGACGCTTCAAGCGCGAAGGTTTTCACAGATAACAAAGATTTCTCCATGCTTTATGATTCCACAATATGTGTGGGCTGCAAAGCCTGTGTTACGACTTGCAAGCAGGTTAACGATCTTGCCACAGAACAGGGAAAATTTGATAAGAACAATTTATGGGATTCCCCTGAGAAACTGGACAGTAACACACGGACAATAATCAAACTCTATAAGGAATCACCGGAAAAATATGCTTTTGTTAAAAAGCAGTGCATGCATTGTGCAAAGCCATCCTGCGTTTCCGCTTGTCCGGTATCCGCAATGCAAAAATCAGACAACGGTATAGTGTTTTACGACAAAGACATTTGTATAGGCTGCCGTTACTGTCTTATAGCATGCCCTTACAATATTCCAAAATTTGAATGGGAAAAACCTATACCAAAAATTGTTAAATGCGATATGTGCAAATTCACGAACTTTAAACAGAAAGGAATCACGGCATGTGCGGAAGTCTGCCCAACAGATGCAATTCTTTTCGGTAAACGCGGTGATCTGATTAAAATTGCAAAAAAGCGTATTAAAGATCATCCGGATATTTACATACATCATATTTACGGTGAGCACGAAGTAGGAGGAGCAAACTGCATTTACCTGGCCGGTGTGGATTTCAATAAACTTTCCTTTCCAAACCTGCCTAATCCTTCTGCAGCTGCACTTTCGGAAAATATTCAGCACACCATTTACAAAGGGTTTATAGCACCTGTTGCCTTGTACGGAACACTCTGCTTTGTAGCTTTCCGCAACAGAAAGTCAAAAAAGGATGGTGATAATGAGCAGTCATAAAGAATATGAAATCTTAAACAGAAAGATTTTAACCCCCTCTTTTGTAATATTGTCTGTTCTTACAGCGATAGGCTTTTATTTTATAGGGGTAAGGTTTTTCGAAGGAATAGGCGCAGTGACAAACCTCAGCGATGCTTATCCCTGGGGGATTTGGATTGCTTATGATGTAGCCACAGGAACTGCCATAGCCTGCGGGGGATATGCAGTAGCTATCCTGGTATATATCCTGAATAATAATCATTATCACCCGCTGATGCGCTCAGCTATGCTGACGAGCCTTTTCGGATACGGGTTGGCCGGTTTTTCAGTGGTTATAGATTTGGGAAGATTCTGGAATATGTTTAACCTTTTAAAACCGCAGTTCTGGCAGCTGAATTCTATTATGTTCGAAGTTGCAATGTGTGTTATGATATATACTTTTGTATTATTTTTAGAATTCAGTCCGGCCATCTTCGAAAAACTGCAGGAATCGGAAAATTACGGGATGGCCAGACTTTCCGAAAAATTCTCAAAATTCCTCGATAAATATCTTATATATTTTATAATTCTGGGAATTACACTGCCAACAATGCATCAGTCATCTCTGGGCTCAATGATGATAATCGCCGCATTCAAACTGCACCCGAACTGGCATACACCTATTCTGCCGCTTTTATTTCTGATAAACTGCATTTTCATCGGATATTCAATTGTAATTTTTGAATCCATCACATCATCATTTAAATTTGGCAGACCTTACGAAACCAGCCAACTTGCGGGACTCGGCAGAATAGCCCTATTTCTGGCTCTTGGGTGGATTGCAATAAGATTTACAGACCTCTTTGTAAGAAACCAGCTGATGGAAGCTTTCAGTTTCGACTTCTATTCTGTTATGTTTCTCATAGAATCCGCTCTGATAATTTTAGGCTCAGTAATACTGATGTCCGGACACAACCTTAATTCTCCCCGTAAGCTGTTCATCAGCGCTTCTCTGATTGTTCTTGGAGGCGGGCTGTATCGCTTCAATACTTACATCATAGGTTTTGATCCGGGTGTGGGATTTTCTTATTTCCCGGCTTTCGGTGAGTTCATGATAACAGTGGGAATCGTTTCCTTTGAAATTCTTTTATACAGCATTTTTGTTAAGATTTTTCCGGTACTGCCGGCAGTTCACAAAAGCAAAGCAATAGGAGGAAGCAATGTCTAAAAAAATTACCATAGATCCGGTCACGAGAATAGAGGGGCATCTGAGAATCGATGTTGAAGTGGACAATGACAGGGTTACAAACGCCTGGTCTTCAGCGCAGATGTTCCGTGGCATAGAAACAATATTAAAAGGCAAAAGACCGGAAGACGCCTGGTCATATGCTCAGCGTTTTTGCGGTGTCTGCACAACTGTTCACGCCATAGCCTCCATCCGTTCCGTTGAAAATGCGTTGAATGTCCAGGTTCCTTTAAATGGGCAGTATCTGAGAAATCTCATGATTGCCATGCATTCTATGCAGGATCATATAGTTCATTTTTATCATCTCTCAGCACTTGATTGGGTGGACATCACATCATGTCTGAAGGCTGATCCCAAAAAAACCTCACTGCTGGCAGAAAGTATGTCAGATTTCGGCGGACACGGCGTCGATGATTTTAAGAATGTTCAGGAAAAACTGAAACACTTTGTGGACAGCGGCAGGCTGGGAATTTTCGCATCCGGTTACTGGGGACATCAGGCGATGAAGCTCAGTCCGGAAGAAAATCTTTTGTTATTTTCACACTATCTTACAGCACTGGATTACCAGAAAAAAGCAGCCCAGGCTGTTGCTGTAATTGGAGGCAAGAATCCTCATATCCAGAATCTTGTTGTGGGCGGAGTTGCCACTGCAGTTAATATGGACAATATGGCAACTCTCAATGTGGAGCGTCTCAGTCTTATCAGGAAAAAACTGGGAGAAGTCAAAAAGTTCATAGACAAAGTATATATGAATGATCTTGTTCTTCTTGCCAACAGATACAGAGAATGGTTCGATATCGGACGGAGCGTCGGTAATTATATTGCGGTTCCGGAATACCCTTTGGATACAAACAGCAAAGAATTTCTCATACAGGGCGGTATCTTTTTTAACGGTGAGCAGAATATTCACCACAGAATACTGGATCATTCAGACGATTACCTTATTAACAATATCACCGAATCATCCGAGTTTGCATGGTATAACAATCCTGCCCCGCTTCATCCATGGGATGGCAGTTCAGATCCCCGGTTTACAGGGTATGACTATGACTCAAAATACACATGGTGCAAAGCGCCTAGATTTAAAGAAAAAGCGATAGAAACAGGGCCGGTAGCACAGATTCTAGCCGGATACCACACAGGCAATGAGTTTATTAAAAGAGAGATTGATTTTTACAACTCAACTCTCTCCATAGACAACAGCAAATACAACTCCACCATGGGCAGATTACTGGCCAGAGGATACAGAGCTAAATTTTCAGCTGAGACTGCCGAACATTTCCTTGACAAGCTGATAGAAAATATTGCAGCAGGCGACAGCGATTACGCCAACCCTACGGAAATTCCCTCGGGAGAATACAAGGGAGTCGGATTTCATGAGGCGCCGAGGGGTATGCTGAGCCACTTTATACATATAAAGGACAAAAAGATTGAAAATTATCAGGCCGTTGTTCCGTCAACCTGGAATGCCTCCCCGAGAGATGAAAACGGAGTAATGGGCCCCTATGAAAACTCCCTTATCAATACACAACTTGCTGAAACAGAAAAACCTCTGGAAATCCTAAGGACTATACACTCTTATGACCCCTGTATTGCATGCGCCGTTCATGCCGTAGATCCGGATGGCGGAGATATTGTAAAAGTTAAAGTTTTATGAAAATAAGCATATTCGGAGCCGGAAACACACTCCTCTCAGATGAGGGCTTCGGTGTTCATTTTGTAAGATATTTGCAGAGCAGATACAACTTCCCGGAAAATATTGATGTGGTGGATGCAGGTACAATGGGAATGCTTGCATCCGGTTTTATTGAAAATTATGACTATGTTTTTATTATCGATGTGGTCGAGATAAAGGATAAACCCGGTACAATTTTGATTTATGACTACGATGATATAAGGCTGAATAAAATGCCTGCCAAGCTCTCCCCTCATCAAATCGGCGTCCAGGAAATGCTTCTCATGTGCGATATCAGGGGTGTCTCTCCTGAAAATCTGAAACTTATCAGCGTCGTTCCGGAATCAATGACTATCGGAGATTCACTGAGTAAAACGCTGAAAAACTGCTTGAAAGAAGTTGAAAATATTTTATTAAAAGAACTGGAGTCGTTAAACATACCATTTTATAAAAAATCAACCAATTAAACCATCTCAACTAATACACAACTAAACAAAATCACCAATACACAACTCAACCAATTCCAAAATTCTTTTAATAATATTTTTTCATACATTTCACTTGCATCCGCTGATTCCACCCGGTAAAATTATATTGATGTATTTTTTAAGGAGGCGGGGGTCTCCTCCCTGAAACAGCGTAACTACCGAAGTAACTGGAACTAAATCAATAGGGTGATTATGCGGGTAAAATTTGAAATTGTAAGTACTGACAAAATTGTGTTGCCATTTTCCCATAGCCCTGTCCAGCAGGGATTGATATACAATTTTCTGGAAAAAGAAGCCGCCGAGTGGCTGCACAATCAAGGTTTCGAGTACGAAAAACGTTCTTTTAAAATGCTTACTTTTTCCGACATTATTGAAAGAGGATTTCCAAATCATAAAGAAAAAAGGCTTACATTTCCAAACGGACAAGTAAGCTTTTATGTGGCATCTCCTGTTGACTGGATACTTCAGCAATCTGCTCAAAATCTTATAACATCTGAAAAAATACGATTCGGCAGTAATGATGCATACATTTCATCAGTCAGTGTTCTAAGGCAAGATAAAATTACTTCAGATAAAATAAGAGTAAAAACACTTTCCCCGATCACAATGCACTCCACTTTTGAAAAACCTGATGGAAAAAAAGTAACTCATTATTACAGTCCGTTTGAAGATGATTTCCAAGAGCTTTTAAAAATAAATCTGCAGAAAAAATGGCAGTCGCTGTACAGAGAAGACTGTCCATATAATCATTTTTCCATAAAACCAATGTTCGCAACAAACAGAAAAGAAAAAATACGATATTTCAAGGGAACACTTATAAAAGGTTGGACGGGAATGTTCGAAATCGAAGGAGATCCTCAACTTTTGCAGTTTGCACTGGACGCCGGCCTCGGCGACCGAAACTCCCAGGGCTACGGTATGGTGGAGATGGTTGTAAATCAAAGGAGGAATTCGTGATAAATAGTTTTGCGAATATTGGAAAATCTTTATTAACCAATCAAAAAACTTCATCAGAATATGAAGCTAAAAAAAGATTTTTAGAGCAGGTTGCCATCACACCATATATAAAAAATGACAAAAATGCTTTAGGAAAAGCCATATGTTTAAATTTTAACTTAAATAAAGATTGTGCTGAATTTATTTTATCTGATGACGATTTATCTTCAGAAAATAAATCTAAATTTTTTGCTCATTCCCAAAAAGGCAATACTAAAAATATTTTTCTTAATACAAGTTCCATTATAACACTCATTACAAGTACAGCTTCTGATTCAATTAAAGCACTAACAGAAGATTGGAAAAACTGGAGTAAAAACAATGTAGATAGCGATTATATTAACTTATTAAAACAGTTAATGAAGAAATTTTATTATTATGATCAACATACAAAAAAATATATTTTAAACCCAGAAAAGTTAAGTGATAAAAACAAAGAAAAGTTTTATAAAATAAAAGAAGAAAAGCAGGAAAAAAATAATGAAATTATTTATAAATATTTATTAAACAGTCTTTATTTTGATAGGGACTCCAAAAATACTAATAGCTTTCCAAATGTAACCAAACTGCTTATAAATAATCAATATATACTTGAACACAAAGAAAATAAATTTGCTCAATCATACGTTAATATTATATACTACGCTTTACTTGGAAGCCATTTTACAAAAGATAAATTAGAAAATAAAATCTGCCATGTTTGCAATAAAAAAACAACTGTATTAAAATCCAGCTATCCCTTACCAATGAAATTTTTTGGAACAACTAATTTTCTCTTTTTTAATGATTTAGATAACAAAAAGTCTTATCAATCTTTTGCAATTTGTGAGGATTGTGCAAGAGATGCTTTTGCAGGAATGAAATTCGTTGAGAATAATTTCAACACTTATTTATTTAATATTACATGTTTTCTAATTCCCAACCTTGCAAAAGAAGAACATTTTGAGTCTAATCT
>NZ_JAXKVW010000016.1 GCF_036172515.1 Flexistipes sp. | reverse complement strand
GAACGGTTTCGTTGAACCAATGACAATCATGTCCTTTATCACCTTCAGTGCTCTGGAACCTTATACAACTTTTTAATAGCCTGTTAAACAATTTTTCCTGCTTTCTTAATATACGATGACAAAAAGTAGAAACCTGTCATCCCTCGCCCCGTTAAATGCCGTAGGCAGTCAGCTAAGCTGATATTTAACAGGGCGAGCGAAGCCGAGGGATCTCTATCTATGTACTAACAATATCTGCGTATTGTCATAGCTCTAAAAAGTGGAAGGGTGCCAAAATAAATACTGGCATCACCCCAAAAATTATATAAAAGTATTGTTTTACATATACTTAGCTAACATGACACTGAAAAATATTCTTGCTGCAAAAAATGGGGTGACGCTAGAAAATAAATAATATTGATATTTACTGCTAATACTATTATGATGTTAGTATTGATTGGAGGTGTAACATGAAAAAACCTGTAGTTTACCTAACCTTAATTTTATTGCTTGCAGTATTTGTTACTTCTGTCATGTCTGCAAATACAAGGATGGGCAGAAGAGAATTCAGGTACTACTGCTACAAACAGTGCCATTATGAAGGAAACGGCAAAACAAAAGTTTTAACAGCAGCAAGTTATACCAAAATGCAGTGGAGTTATTATTTTCAAAACAATATGAGCCAGCTGAAAAGACAGCATCCTAATGGAGAACTGAAAAAGGTGGACATATCCGAAAGAACCCTGGAAAATATCAAAGCATATGTCAGGAAACATGCTTTGGATTCAGCAAGACCGGAAACGTGCGGGAGTTGATATTCAACTCCCTTTTTATTATTCCAGAAATAGTATGGTTTGATTTTCGACTGAATTAGTTTCCTGAAACTGAGATGAAGGGTTTAAAAAGACGTCCTCGGAAGTAAGATTATAATGATAACTTAACCGCAGTTTATCATTCTCTGAAGGAACTGAAAATTCGAGGGTTTTTCGGCTCAGATTTTTTATGTTACCAATATAAAAGTATTGCTGAGTGTCTTGTGTATTAATATTCAAGGCCATGTTGGCAATATACATATTCGATGCATTCTTAACAGCCATCTCTATCTTTTTTTCATTTCCAATCGTTTTTACATTATAGAAAAATTTCAGATTGTCGGTTTTGTGAGAATATTCATATTTTTTTCTGAGTGACAAATCCGTTTTGAATCCAAAGCTGAAATGGCAGGCGGACAGCATGACACCCATTAGAACAATCAATATAAATTTTGCTGTAAATTTTGTCCTCATAAACTGGTATAACTCCTTATTTTTATAAACCGGATTTTACTTTGTATCTGATTTATCCTTTTCTTCATCATCGTCTTCTGTTTGATTCTTCGAAACATTTGTATCTTCTGCAGTATTTTCATCTGCAAAATCTCTGTTGGCATCTGTTTTTACAAACTTACTATCACCTGAAAAACTGCTGGTGAATTCTTCTTCCTCTCTTTTTTTCAACTCTTCTATCTGATTTTCAAGTTCGGCAAGTTTATCATCAAGTTTTTCCAGGGATTTATAGTCATCCGATAGAAAATCATGATCAATCTCATTGTCTTTCATCAGCTGAAAAGCTTTTTTGCCGAGCGATTCGAAACGCTCGTCAGCTTTCTTTTTTATACTTGCAATTTCAATGCGAAGCCTGCTTATCCTGGTAAATTTGACAACCCCTTCTTTGCTCTTTTCAAAAGTGTTCTTAAACCAGTCTTTATTTTCAATATCCATGTTACCTCCTTATCCGCTTATTAAGTCATCAATTTTGACTTTTTGAAGATACAAAAAAAACAAAAGAACCATATTTACTATAAAAGAAAAAACAAAAAGTACAATCCAGGATTTTAATGCACCTTTGCCCCCTTTTACAGTGGTGGAATCAGGGACAAAATCCTCAAAATCCGAGTTTGTAATCTTCATCCATGGCAAACTGCCTCCGGAAATATAATCGTATTTAAGATATTTGCCGGTTTTTAAGCCGTTTTTTAATTCATTAAAGGATATTTTTTCAACGAGTACTCCATTAAGCATCTTAACGTCATAAGTATCGGGTTTTTCTTTCAGATTATAAAACTGCCCGCAGTGAGAACATTCAAATTTATTTTTATTGCCTGAATCGAAATCTGTTCCGCAATTGGTACAAATCACTTTCATACTGCCCCCCTTCTTAATCCCATCTTTCAAACAAATTATGAGATATATTCATTATATCAAAAATCTTTCCAACAATAAAGCTTATTATATCATCAATATCTTTTGGTTTATGATAAAAACCCGGAGCAGCCGGCAACACAGTAACTCCCGCCTGTGACAGCGAGAGCATGTTTCGCAGATGGATAGTGTTAAAAGGGGTTTCTCTTACTACAAGCACTAATTTTTTGGATTCTTTCATGGCAACATCGGCACAGCGCTCTATTAGATTTGAACTGACTCCTGATGCTATTCTGCCTACACATCCCATTGAGGCAGGGACCACAATATAGTAATCCATCGGGTTTGAGCCGCTGCTTACAGGTGCAGCAAAATTTTTATAATCGTGTGAAATAATATTCGAAAGCTTATAATTTGTAATAAATTCATCAGTTGACCTGAAATCTTTGCCGAGCTCAAGATTCAGATTAATAAGTCCATCAGGGGTAATACAGAGATTCACTTCAAAATCCCGCCTGCTCAACTCCTGCAGTGTTTTTAATCCGTATAAAGCCCCACTTGCGCCGGTAATACCTACAAAAAATTTTTTCAAATCATACCTCTCATAAGAAAATCCAGAAAGACAAATACAAATATCGTAATGCTAATATATGCATTTATATTAAAAAAAGCCATATTTACCCTGCTGAGATCATCAGATTTGATCAATGAATGCTCATACAGCATAAAAAGTCCGCAAAGAATAACACCGGCTATGTAAAGAATGCCAAGACCAAAGTAGACTTTTAAATAAGCAAATATTATAAATGCTGTCAAATGAAACAGCCTGGATATAAGAATGGAGTTTTTTATTCCTAATTTTGCAGGAACTGAAAATAATCCGTAATTTTTGTCAAAGTCAAGATCCTGCAGAGCATATATGATATCAAATCCTGCCACCCATAGCAGCACGGCAATACCAAGTAGTACTATACCCAGGTTTACCGTTCCTTTTATTGCAACCCATGCCCCGATAGGCGCCAAACCAAGAGCAACACCCAGTATAATATGGCAAAGTGAAGTAAACCTTTTTGAGTAAGAATATACGACAAAAACTATAAGGGGAACGGGGGATAAAATAAAACACAGCATATTCAACTGATATGTGGCAACTTCATAAATGAATAATGAAAGCACGATATACAGCAATGCCTTCTTTTTGGAAATTTTACCTGCAGGGATCTCACGGTCTGCTGTTCTCGGATTTTTTGAATCTATCTCTGCATCTACAACTCTGTTCAGTCCCATTGCTATAGTTCTGGCATTTACCATAGCAACAAAAATCCAGAATATTTTCCAGAGCGACGGAATTCCTTCAGCAGCCAGGAGTGCTCCGGTAAATGCAAAAGGGAGAGCAAAAAGAGAGTGCTCAATTTTTATCATACTGAAAAATGTTTTAACTTTTTCCATTATTCGTCCAAAATTATGTCGATTACAGCTTCCGCAAAATCATCACTATCGTTTAAGCTTTCTGAGCGGATTATATTTGCCCCGCTTGCTTTAGCTTCCTTTATATACTGATCGTCCAGTTCAATCAGAGTTTCTATATGATCCGAGACAAAGGAAATGGGCACAACTATTATGTTATCAACACCTTTAGCCACCAAATTTTTTAAAACGTCCCGGGTTTCCGGCCCCAGCCATTTCATTGGCCCCGTTCTGCTTTGATAGGCCAGAGAATAGTTGGAATGTGACAGTCTGTCTGTTAAAAGCTTTATCTGTTCATCAATGTGGCGGGCATAATAGTCACCTTCCCTGAGTGTATATTCAGGCAGAGAATGGGCTGAAAAGAGAATATAAGCATCATTAATGTCCACTTCTAATCTTTCAGCAGCACTTTTTATTCTTTTCAAAAGACAATTATTATAGGATTCATTCAAATGCCAGTGGGTAATTGCTTTGAACCTTTCAAAAGGTCTCATGTTCATATTCGCATAAAAACGTTTAAAACAGGCACCGCTTGTTGTATATGAGTAATGGGGATACATACTGATAACGTAAATGTGGTCATATTCTTCAGGATCGATGCTTTTAAGCGTGTCCTGAATGTAAGGATGGTAATAACACATCCCTATCCTTGTATCCAGGCTTCTGCCGTATTTTTCATGGTATATAAACTCAGTTTTTTCCAGCAGCGATTGCATATACTTCAGTTGTGGGGATCCCCCTCCCATTTTTTCGTATTCAGGAGCAATTTTTCTACTTCTTTTTGTTGATATTATTTTTGCAAGCCACTGCTGAGGTATCCTGCCGATTTTAAAATTAATTATATCTCTATCTGTAAAAAGATTATACAGGAACGGCTGTATAGACTGTATACTGTCAGGGCCTCCCATGTACATAGCAAACAGAAGATCATGCATCGGCTGTCTTTTCCTTTACGTAATCCACCATAAACTTTACATTTTCAACAGGGGTTTTAGGCAGAATACCGTGACCGAGGTTAAAAATATGACCTTTTATATCTTTTGCCTCCGAGATAATTCTGTCAATCTCATCTGCAATTGTTTTCTGATCTGCAAAAAGAACTGCCGGATCAAGATTTCCCTGCAGCACAAATTTGTTATCCAGAATATCTGCAGCATCGTTGAGAGCTATTTTCCAGTCCACTCCAAGTCCTGAACAGTTAAGCTTCTTAATATCTTTATAAAATGTAGCGCTGTCTTTTGCAAAATAAATCACATGAGCATTTTCCAGCTTGTTTACAAGTTTCTCAACAAAAGGATAGACGAATGTTTTATAGTCAGACGGAGAAAGAATCCCTGCCCATGTATCAAAAACCTGTACTATGCTGCAACCGTTATTTATTTGTGCCTGTAAATACCTGTAAGTACTTTCTGTAATTTTTTCCATAAGCTCAAAAAAGGCATCGGGATTTTTGTGCATGAGTGTTTTTATTTCCAGAAAATTCTTCGATCCGCTCCCTTCCACCATATAACATGCAAGAGTAAACGGTGCTCCTGCAAAGCCAATAAGCGGTACGTTTATATTATCCTTAATAAGTCTCACCGCTTCAAGGACAAACGGAAGTTCTTCCTCCGGGTCAACGGGTTTTAAACGTTGAACATTCTGAGAATTTCTTACAGGATTTGCTATTACCGGTGCCGGAGTGAACTCAAGGTCAACACCCATCGGTTCAATCGGCACGAGGATGTCGGAAAAAAGGATTGCTGCATCAAGTTTGAAAGCTTTCAGAGGCTGCAGCGTAACTTCACATGCCAGTTCAGGAGTTTTACAGAGCTCCAGAAATGATACTTTTTCTCTTATTTTTCTGTATTCACTCATATATCTTCCGGCCTGCCGCATGAGCCATACAGGTGTTCTTTCCACATCTTTTCCTTCCAAAACATCCAAAATCAATCTGTTGTTTTCCATAAGATTACCCCGCTTATTTAATCTGAAATATGAAAATGAAACAATACAATGTATCTTTTAACTTAAAAATATCAGTAAATAAAGGCAAAACAAACATTTTTTCCAAATTTTCTGTTTTTTACTATTTAAAAGACGTTTTTTCAATATGAGTCCTCTGTCCCTACCCTTTTTTAAATTTATACATCCTTAATAACCTTTGTGGCAACCACCATAACATAAAAAAATGTAGGAGAGCTTTGAATAATCCAGGAAGCAGGGCTTCAGCCCTGCAAAGCTTATTCCGAAACCCTGTATTATCAAGCATGCGGGACTACCAAGGCACTTAATTATTAAGTGCCTTGGCCTAAAACGGAGAAAAAGATATTAGTCAAAGCTCTCAATATGATTTATTTGGAAACCTTCATTGCCGGTAAGACAGGGAGATTGTGAAGTGGAGAGGTGGAGAAATTATAGGCAGAGGTAAAGGTTAAGGTTAAGGTTGATGCAAAGCTGTTTGGATGTATTTAAGATTGTTAGAGGTCGTTAGATGTTTATTCCTCATTGTTTAATCAAAGATTGAGCGCTTAAAGCGTTAAGTGCACAGTCGTTTTGAAAATTGAATTACATAAAAAAATATGGATCGACATCGAGTTTGATCTGCATATTTCCTTTCTTCAGCACTTCAAAATTTTCCCGGGCAATTCTACCTAAGACCTGAATTGTTGACACGTTCGGCGTTTTAATAATAAGAGAATATCTGTATCTGTTTTTTATTTTAAATATTGGAGCCGGAGACGGCCCCAGTGTTTTAGTTTCTGAAGATTTTGCTTCATTAATCTTCTCAGAAATAGTTTCCATCGTTTTCTTAGCTCTGTCTTCTTTTGTGTCGGAAATAATTATACGGACCATTCGCATGAAAGGGGGGTAATCATGTTCTTTGCGTCTGCCAAGCTCTTCCATATAAAATTTTTCCGAATCGCTGTTTAACAGCTGAAAAACAGGCATTTCAGGATTATAGGTTTGAATAAAAACTTCCCCTTTCTTAATAAAACGCCCTGCCCTGCCAGCCACCTGCATTAGCAGCTGGTATGCTCTTTCATTGGCTCTGAAATCAGGCAGAGACAAAAGGTTGTCAATGTTCAGGACGCCGACAAGAGTGACTTCCGGAAAATTAAAACCTTTGGCAATCAGCTGTGTGCCAACCATAATATTATATTTGCCGGAGTAAAAATCATTCAGAATACTTTGCATTTTTTTCTGAGATGTCACACTATCCGTATCGAGTTTTATTACAGTGTCGCCAAACAGTTCTCTCAGTATTTCAACGGCCTTTTCCGTACCATGTCCAAAATCAAGAAAATCATTTTCTCCGCACTCACTGCATTTGAAAAATTTATATATTTCCCCGCAATAAGAGCATTTTGCATAATCACCTTTTTTGTAATACGTCAGCGCTATAGAGCAGTTCAGGCACTGAAGGGTTGTTCCGCATTTTTTGCATATCAAATGTTTTGAGTAACCCTTTTTGTTGAGAAGAAGCAAAACCTGTTCATCCTGTTTAATTTTTTCAAAAATTTTATCATATAGTTTTACCGATAACAAATTGTCGATGATGTCGCTGGTTTTTAAATCAATAATTTTGATCTCCGGTAACTGTTTTTTATTGAAGCGTTTGTTGAGTTCAAGATATCTGTATTTACCGTTTAATGCATTGAAATAAGACTCCACACTTGGGGTTGCACTTCCCAGTACAACCGGGACATTAAGGATATCCGCGTACATTACAGCCATATCCCTTAGTTGGTAAGAAGGTGATTCCTCCTGCTTGAAACTGCTTTCATGTTCTTCATCCACTATAATAAGCCCGATGTTGTCAGAAGGTATGAAAAGTGCGCTCCTGGCACCGATGACAAGCGGATAACAGCCGGAATTAAATCCCCAGAAAACCTTTTGTTTTCGTTTGGGTGATAATTTTGAGTGATAAACGGGCACTGAAAAACCCAGTCTTTCCGATAAGCGTTGGACAATTTGCGGCGTGAGTGAAATTTCGGGAACAATATATATAACCTGTTTCCCTTTTTTAATACACTCTTTAACAAGCTCTATATATATTTCTGTTTTACCGCTGCCTGTTATTCCATGCAGCAGATTAGCCGAAAAACCGCTATCAATTATTTTAGTAAGGGAGGTGTAAATAGAGTGCTGATCATTGCTAAGGCTCAGCAGTATACTCTTATCAGAAATATCACAGTCCACACCCAGTTTCTCCGAACTGAGAATGGATTTTGCTAAAACTCCCCTCATGGCAATTCCTAACGGTGTTTGATAATAATTTGACATCTTGTTGAGCATTGTCAGATATTTTTTTGGAAATACCGGATTATCATCCAGGACTTCATTGATATTTTTGTAGCTGATGTCCGGATGAATTTTGTCGGCTTTCCCCTTTACAATGCCATGTTCAAGGCGGCTGCCGAAGAAAACCTTTACCCTTGAGCCGACAGGGATGTCATGTTCATATGTGTAAGTAAAGGTGCCTTTTGGGATTACAGGCAGTATTAAATCGTAATAGTTGAGCGACATTCTTTCTTTATCCTTATAAATAAAAATATTGTTCTAAAATTTCCAGCTTGACATTAATAATTATTTTTATTAAATTCTCATAAAATTTACAAGGAGGAATTAATGAAGAAGCTTTTTGTGATAATGTCAATCATGATTTTTGCTGTGATAGCTTATGCAGCTCAAAAAGGACCAGAGACAATCAAAATGACAGAAGTTTTTAATGTGCCAAACCCAACAAAAAAGGTTGTTGAATTTCCCCATGCTTTTCACCAGACAAAAAATGAGTGTACTGAATGCCATATGAATCCCGACGGTGGCAAGGCTTTGAAAAACATAAAAACAGGTGAAAAACTTGAAGTTGGAAAGGTAAGCGGTATCATGAACCCTGTCCATAAAGATTTCTGCTGGGCATGCCACACAAAGAAAAACGTGCCTCAGGGCAAATCCTGCAATAAATGTCACAAATAATTAAAAAATGAACATAAAAGCCCCTATTCAGGGGCTTTTTCTTTTATATAAATCTCCAGATTTTCCAACTGTTTTCCAAACATAGGCTCATGTACCCACTTTAGAGCTTCCTGCAGAAACTCCCTGCTTTTTTCAAGCATCTTCAGTTCTTCTTCTTTTGTTTCTGAGTTTTCGGATTGTTCAATAAGGATAATAGCATGCTCTCCCAGGGAGGCAACCATGCTCCTTATCTGATTTGCTTTGTCTATTTTCATTGCAATTCTCAGTCCCGGAATCACAATAATAAAAAAAAGCAGCCAGTACCAAAAACTAAACGAACCGGACAGCAGTACGAATGCGAGCGCTACTACGAGCGTTATAAAAAAAGCTACTGACAGTCCCGGACCTCCGATGAAATAAACCGGCTCATTTGCCCCGTCCTTATGTTTATAATATTTGAAAGGTCTGAAACTCCCGCCTCTGTAATTTTTTTTGCTGTTACTTTTGCAGAATTCACGAAATTCCTGAATAACCACTTCTCTTTTTTCCATCCTAACAGCCTCCTTATAAGTCGAGTATCACGACGGCTTCAAAATTTTCACCGGTTTTTTTAACGTTCAGTTTATGTTTTGTTGCAGCTTTTATCTCAGTTTCTATATATTCTGTATTTTTAAATATTGAATACTTTACTTCATTTTCGGATATAATCACGGGGTATATTAATGAATTTTTGGTAAAAAGCAGAAAAACAGCCTCATTTAAAAGTGAAAATATCAAATCTTCCGGATTTTCAAAAGTAAGTGTCTTCAAGTTGCTGTACCCGAGTTGATTAAACACATACGCTTCTTTATCAAAAGCTATGCAGTAAAAACCTCTCAAAAGGTTTCTGCATAAATCGGTTAAATCTGTGCCTTCGGCTTTGATGCCTGTGTCTGCTGTGGTATCAATTATTTCATAATCATTCATCAGTAGATAAACCTGCCTCCTAAGCGGTAATAAAAATAACCGTCCACATGAAGTACATTAATGTCAAATGAATTTTCAAAAGGTACTTTTCCCATATTCTTCAGCGCGTCAACAGCTGCCCTGTCAAGGTCGGGATATCCGCTGCTGCTAACAACCCTGATATTTGTAATACTGCCATCTTTTTGAATGCTGAATTGTATTCTTACCCTGCCCTGCTCATTATTCATAATGGAGTTTCTGGGATAAGTCCATACCTGATAGAGACTTCTCCTGAATTTATAAAAGTATGACGCATATTTGTTTTCCATGGAGTTAAAATTAACAGAATCCTCTCCCTCTTTCTGTTTCTTCTCCCCTTCAGCGTAATCCTGTATTATCTCTGATGGGTTAAAAATATTTTCCATCTGTTTTTTGGAAAGTTTTGTCTTATCACTTTTTTCTGTTTGACGTTTCTCTTGCATATCCTGCTGAGGTTGAGCTTCAGCATCTTTTGAAATTATTGCCGATTCCTTTTTGGTTTCAGCGGTTTCGGGTTTAGGTTTAGTCTTAGGTTTAGGTTCAGTCTTAGGTTGAGGTTGAGGTTGAGGTTGAGGTTGAGGCTTAGGCTGGGGCTGGGGTTTGCGATCCGGGATTTCTGGCTCCTCTTTTTTGCTGTCCGTTTTCTTTTTCAGATTAAGATTTTTGTCGCTGAGAATATCCGGCTTTTTCTTTGGCTTCTCAGGAGTTTCTTTTTTTGGCGGTTTGATTATATCGACAATCATAGGTTTATCTTTGCTAACATTGTCGGTATCTATTTTCAGGTATTTCAATAATAAGGAATGAAGTAGTATCGATATTATCAAAGCAATAAGAAACTTATAATTTTTCATAAATAATCATACCTTATAGTCCTTTCTGTGAAAATACACTTTTATTATTTCGAATAATATAATAATACAAAATCACCGATTGTTCAAAAATTAATTAGTTCAGCACACACAATCTGAATAACTAACTTAATATATCTTGACATAAACCGACTCAGATATTATATTTTCTATTAACTAATATAATCTGGAGGTAATTATGGCTATAGTAAGATGGGATCCTTTTAAGGATTTATTATCAGTGCAGGAGAGAATCAATAAGATATTTGATGAAACTGTCAGCAACGAAGCTAATATGCGCCAGGGGGACTGGAATCCTCCTGTGGATATATATGAAACTGACAGCGATATTATTCTGACCTTGGAGCTGCCCGGGACAAAAGAAGAGGATGTGGATATTCAGGTAAATGAAGGACTGCTTGTTGTAAAAGGTGAAAAGAAAGTTCCTTACAGCAAGAATGACAATAATTTTTACAGGCTGGAAAGACCTTACGGTAAATTCACACGATCTTTCAGCCTGCCGAATAATGCCGATCTGGAAGGGATAAAAGCTAAACTAAAAGACGGTATATTGGCAATCAAAATAACCAAAAAGAATGAATCAAAACCTGTAACAATTAAAGTGGATAAAGAGGACTAAAAGGGAGTCTTATGGCTAAAAACTATTATGAAATTCTCGGAATTGACAAAAACGCTTCTAAAGATGAGATAAAAAAAGCTTACAGGAAACTTGCAAGGAAATATCATCCTGATATTAATCCTAACAATAAAGAAGCAGAAAACAAATTTAAGGAAATTTCCGAAGCTTACGCCGTTTTGTCTGACCCTGAAAAAAGAAAGCAGTATGATCAAATGGGACATGATGCTTTCACACAGAGTGGCAAAGGATATGATTATTCAAATGTTAATTTCGAGGACTTCAGAAATTTTAATTTTGAAGGTTTTGATATATTTGATGATATCTTCAGTGATCTTTTCGGCGGGCGGGGCGGCAGAAACCGCCGCACAGAAAGACCCAGCAAGGGAGAAGATATATACTATTCTGTCCAGATACCTTTCGCAGATGCTGTCAAGGGGAATTCTTACGAAATAAACCTGAGTCGCCATGTCAACTGCAAATCCTGCGGAGGCTCCGGCGGAGATGTTGTCACCTGCCCTGCCTGCGGCGGTAAGGGAGTCAGTTCAGAAGGACGCGACTCAATCTTCGGATTCGGCAAACCCTGCCCCAAATGCGGAGGACAGGGGAAAATTCTGACCAATGTATGTACCAGCTGCAAAGGAAATGGCTTTGTACAGAAAACGGAAAAAATAAAGATAAAAGTACCGGCCGGTGTTGATAACGGTTCGAAAGTCAGGATTACCGGAAAAGGGCATGAAGGCAGAAATAATGCACCTGCGGGCGATCTTTATATCGTTACCAAAATAATCCCTCATGAGTTTTATGAGAGAAAAGGAAACAATCTGTATGTAAGTGTGGATGTGGACATGTTTGAAGCTGCACTGGGGGAAAAAATATCAGTTCCAACCCCATATGGGGCTGTTAACATTAATATCCCTGCAGGAACTCAGCCTGATCAGAAGTTCCGCCTCAGAAATAAAGGGATGCCTAAACTTAAAGGCGGCGGTCACGGTGATTTGTATGTTGTAATTAAAGTTAAAATCCCTCAGGTTGCTGTTGAAAATGACAGAGCGGCGCTGAAAGAAATGAAAAATCATTATGATATCGTTAACAGACAAAAAATTATGCAAAAAGGAAAACTGTAAGGGGTAAAAAATGAAAAACAGACCACTATATATGATAAGCGTCGTTGCTGAGATACTCGGCATTCACCCGCAGACACTCCGTCAATATGAGCGTCTGGGTTTAATAAAGCCCTCCAGAACAATAGGTAACACCAGACTCTATTCCGAGGAGGATATAGAGCAAATTAAATTTATTCTGACACTTACCAAAGATCTGGGAGTTAACCTGGCGGGTGTTGAAGTGGTTTTAAATATGAAACAGCAGCTTGAAGAAACACAGAAGCAGCTGGATTTATTGAGGGATTTTATAAGAAAACATGCTGACAACTTCGATATGGAACAAGGTGATAAAGGTTTGGTTCCTTTGAGGAACAGAGATATAATAAAAATAGAAATAGAAAATGAAGACGAGTAAGGAGGAACTATAAGTGATAAACTGGAACAAGATGACCATAAAAGCCAGTGAAGCTGTTCAAAGTGCAGTTGAGTTGGCAGAAAATAAAAATAATCAGCAAGTTGAGCCTGCACACCTGCTCCTTGCCTTGGTGAACCAGGAAGAAGGCTTTATTAAACCTTTGCTTCAGAAACTGGGTGTTAATATCCCATCCTTAAAAGATGATATTAACAACGAAATAGCAAGCCTGCCGGCAGTAAGCGGATCGGAGCAGGTATATATTTCAAATGATACTAAGAAAGCACTTGATTATGCTTTCAAAGTCATAAAGGAATTCTCCGATGAATATGTTTCCACAGAGCATCTTCTGCTTGGAATTGTGGAAAATGCCGGATATTCACTCAGACAAACCCTGCTAAAACACGGTATAGATAAAAAGGATCTAAAAAAAGCGATTAAAGATGTAAGAGGCAGCACTACTGTTACGGATCAAAATCCGGAAGAAAAAATGGAAGCCCTGGAAAAATATACCATTGATCTGACTGAAAACGCCTCAACAGGAAAACTCGATCCCGTTATTGGAAGAGATGAGGAAATAAGGCGGGTTATGCATGTACTTTCAAGAAGAACAAAAAACAATCCGGTTCTTATAGGTGAACCGGGTGTCGGTAAAACAGCAATTGCAGAAGGGCTTGCACAGCGTGTCGTTAACGGTGATGTACCGGAGACACTAAAGGATAAAAGGGTTCTGGTCCTCGATTTAGGCTCCCTAATTGCCGGGACAAAATACAGAGGAGAATTTGAGGACAGACTGAAAGCTGTTTTGAAAGAAATTAAAGATCGTGAGGGAGAGATAGTTCTGTTTATCGATGAAATGCATACACTGATAGGAGCCGGTGCTGCTGAAGGTGCTATGGATGCAGCAAATCTTTTAAAACCCGCTCTGGCAAGAGGTGAACTGCATTGCATCGGAGCAACAACTCTGGATGAATATAAAAAACATATCGAAAAAGATGCAGCTCTTGAAAGGCGTTTTCAGCCGATTTACATAAAAGAGCCTTCCGTAGAGGACACCGTTTCCATATTAAGAGGTTTGAAGGAAAAATACGAAGTACACCACGGTGTAAAAATAACCGACTCAGCCATTGTGGCTGCTGCTCATCTTGCTGACAAATATATCTCAGACAGATTTATGCCGGATAAGGCCATTGATTTAATAGATGAGGCGACGGCAAAGCTCAGAATGGAAATAGACAGCCTTCCAACTGAACTGGATGAACTTGAGCGTAAATTAAGACAGCTTGAGATTGAAAAACAGGCCATGAAAAAAGAGAAGAATGAGGCCGGTAAAATAAGACTGGGAAAAATTGAAAACGAAATCAGCAATCTAACTGAAAAAATTTCAAGACTGAAAACTCACTGGCAGAATGAAAAAACGCTGATACAGGAATCAAGGGAAATAAAAAAGGAAATAGAGGAAGCCAAAATAAGGATGCAGAATGCTGAAAGAGAGGGCAATTTAGAAGAGGCTTCCCAGATAAAATACGGAAAATTGGTGGAACTCGAATCAAAACTTAAAGAGACAAATGAAAAGCTGAAAAATATCCAGGAAGACAAAAAAATGCTTAAAGAAGAAGTGGACGAAGAGGATATAGCATCAATTATATCAAAATGGACCGGTATTCCTGTTACAAAACTGCTCGAGGAAGAAGCCGATAAGCTCATTCATATGGAAGATTTTATCCATCAAAGGGTAATCGGGCAGGATAAGGCTGTTGCGGCAGTTTCAGAGGCTATCAGGAGAAGCAGGGCCGGGCTCAGCAATCCGAAAAAGCCTATAGGCTCGTTTATATTTCTCGGCCCCACTGGTGTTGGTAAAACAGAGCTGGCAAAATCTGTTGCAGAGTTTCTCTTCGATACGGAAGATGCAATGATACGATTTGATATGAGCGAATTTATGGAAAAGCACTCTGTAGCTAAATTGATAGGCTCGCCTCCCGGTTATGTCGGATATGAAGAAGGCGGACAGCTTACAGAAAAAATCAGGAGGCGGCCTTACAGCGTAATACTTTTCGATGAAATAGAAAAAGCGCATCAGGACGTATTCAACATCCTGCTGCAGATACTGGACGACGGCAGATTGACAGATTCCAAGGGAAGAACTGTCAGCTTCAGAAACACTGTCGTTATAATGACTTCAAATATCGCAAGTGACCTGATACAGGAAGAATTTACGGGCGATTTGGACTGGGAAGACGAATACAGCAGAATAAATGCTCTGGTTTTCAATCAGCTTTCCAAACACTTCAAACCGGAATTTATTAACCGGGTGGATGATATAATTGTATTCCATCCGCTGAGCAATGAACATCTGAAAGAGATAGCAAAGCTTCTGCTGGATGACTTTGCCAAACGATTAAGTGAAAACATGATAAACTTCCATTATGATGATTCCGTTGTGGAGAAAGTGGTAAAAGCCGGATACGATCCTAAATTCGGCGCAAGACCGATGAAAAGAGCTATACAAAAGTTGATAGAAAACAAGATAGCCGATGAAATTATCAAAGGCAATATCACAAACAACCAGGAAGTGAAAGCCTCTATAAAAGACAATTCACTTGTTCTGGAATAAGATAAAGGGGAAATATTTCCCCTTTACTTTTTTTTGTGCTATAATTATGAACAAAATCATATAGTAACTGTCATTAAACATAAATATTTTCGGAGAGATTATGTCGGAAAAAAATCTGAAAGAAGAAATTGCAGAGGAAGAGGACGAACTTTTAGAGAAAGATGTGGAGGAAGACTCGAAGGAGTTGGAAAAGAAACTTGAAGAAGACCCCTCTGCCCTTGCCCCTGTTTCTGACGACATGCTCAAAAGTTATCTCAATAAAATTTCTCAGTTTTCCCCCCTCTCCCGTGAAGAAGAGTATGAGCTTGGGAAGCGGATTCAGGATGGTGATGAGGAAGCATTGAATAAACTTATCCTGAGCAATCTTAAGTTTGTAGTTTCCATTGCAAACAGGTATAAAAACTCAGGTATAAATATGACCGATCTGATTAACCAGGGTAATGTCGGTCTGGTGGAAGCGGCAAAACGTTTCGATCCTGAAAGAGGTGTCAAATTCATATCCTATGCCGTATGGTGGATAAGGCAAGCCATTATACAGGCTTTGGCCGAACAGTCCGGAACGGTTAAACTGCCAATCAAACAGGCCAGTATACTTTACAAAATAAATGGAGCTGTAGAAAAGCTGACAAAAGAATATGGCAGAGAACCCACTCCTTATGAATTATCACAGTATCTCGATATGGAAACGGAGGATATTGAAAATATATTGAGGGTATCCAGAAATTATCTTTCCCTTGAAGCACCCATCAAGGAGGGTGAAGACAAGAGTTTTATAGATTTGCTTGAATCCGAAACGGGGAGTGTTGAGCAGGAAATAATTCACGGCACTCTTACAGAGGCCCTCAGTGAAATTGTGGATGAACTTTCCGAACGGGAAGCCAAAATTATTAAGTGGAGATTCGGGATGGAGGGTGAAGCACCCAAAACCCTTGAAGAGGTTGGTGAGATGCTTCAAATAAGCAGAGAAAGAGTCAGGCAGGTGGAATCAAGAGCTCTCGCCAAACTGAGAAAAAAAGCTATGAAAAGAAAGCTGTCGGACTATTTAAACTGATCCGTCCGCGCCGGTCACGAATCTGCAGAGTATACACAAATGAAACTTTATGATTGATAATGTAATAAGATATATTAAAAACGGCAAATTTGCTTCGAGTCTTGTTTTTGAGCGGGAAATTCCATCCAAGCCCCCTGCTCTGGTTGACTACAAAGAAGATGTTGAATCTCTGCTTCTTCATTCAGCTCTGGAAAAATTCGGGATAAAGTCCTTATACTCCCACCAGACAGATGCTTATCAGGCCATTAAATCAGGCCGTGACACATTAATAACGACCCCGGCAGCTTCAGGGAAAACATTGTGTTACAACCTTCCCATTATGGAAGATATGATAAACAATCCGTCTGTAAAAGCCCTTTATCTTTTTCCAATAAAAGCTCTCGGTTACGATCAGAAAAAAGCATTCGAAAATCTTGCTGAGCAGATACCTCTGGGAGAGAAGCTTACAGCAGAGATTGTAGACGGGGATACAGGGAAACAAAAAAGACGGAAAATTTTAAAAACCCCGCCCAACGTTATTATCTCAAATCTGGATATTATCCATTACAGTATGCTTCCCGGAATATCCGAATGGCGGAATTTCCTTGATAATCTCAAATATGTTGTAATCGATGAAATCCACACTTATAAAGGCATCTTCGGCACACAGGCATACAATCTGCTTCAAAGGTTTCTTCGCTTAGTTCCCAATGTGCAGTTTGTATGTGCATCAGCCACCATTGGTAATCCGGTGGATTTGGTTGAAAATTTTACTGGACGTAAATTTTATCATATAAATGAAAATGGTGCCGAAACAGGGGAAAAAAATGTCTTAATTTTTAATCCGGACATTCCTGAGTCTGCGCTTGCCCAATACCTTCTGAAAATTAATCTTGATTCCGGAGTCAAGACCATCTGTTTCACAAAATCCAGAAAACAGACGGAAAAAATTTATGCCAAGCTTGTAGCAGGTGATCCCTCCCGGAAAAATGTTGTTTCCTCATACAGAGCCGGCTTTCTTCCCGAAGAAAGACGTAAAATCGAGCAGGCTTTTCATAAGGATACGTTAAAAGCTGTTGTGGCAACTTCCGCTATCGAAATGGGGATAGATGTCGGCGGTGTGGATTCAACAATACTGGTGGGATACCCGGGATCATTAATGAGTCTCTGGCAGAGAGCCGGACGTTCAGGACGAAGCAGTAAAGATTCACTTATCTGCCTGATAACTTCTAAAGACGCTTTGGACCAATATTACGCGAAAAATCCTGAGGAGCTTTTCACCGATAAATACGAAGTGGTGACTATCGACAGGGAAAACACGAATATCAACAGCAAACACATACTCTGTGCAGCTAATGAAAAGCCAGTTGAAAAGAATGAGCGGTATTATGATATCATGAAAAACGATATAGAAAAACTTGCTTCGGAAGGTAAACTTTTCACAGATAGGGACGGACTTAAATACGTATCCCTGGAAAGATATCCTCATAAAAATGTTGATTTCAGGATGGCCGGAGACACATATACACTTGTATGCAACGGCATCGTAATAGGTACCAATTCCGGTAGAAGGCTGTACACAGAGCACTTTGAAAATGCTGTTTATCTTCATCGGGGAGATTACTTTATCGTTAAACGTGTTGATCACAATAAAAAAGAGATTTATTTGGATCCTTTCAGGGGAAATTATTATACAATGCCCAAAATAAACAAAGAAACCATGATTTTATCCAAAGTGATGGATTCTGATGATAAAAATATACATGCCGGATTTTGTAATCTTCAGGTTTCCGAACAGCTGACAGGATATGATAAGATTTCGGGTAAAACCGGAGAAAAACTCCAGACAATTGATTTGGAAAAAGAACCGGTGCAGTTTGAAACAAAAGGTTTTTATCTTATTGTGACAGAGGAAGCCAGAGAAAAAGTAGAGGAAAATAATTTTAATTTCATGGGTAGTATTCATGCACTGGAGCACTCGCTTATTGCTATGGCGCCTTCTTTTATACTGTGTGACCGCTCCGACATTGCCGGTATTTCATACCCGTTACACCCTCAGCTGGAATCTTCAGCTGTTTTTATTTATGATTCGTATGCAGGCGGGGCGGGAATATGCAGCAGGGTTTTTGAAATAATCAGACCCCTTCTCGTAAGGACATTGAAAATGATAAAATCCTGTGATTGTGAAGAAGGCTGCCCATCTTGTATTTATTCACCTAAGTGCGGGTCCGGAAATTATCCTCTGGATAAAAAAGGTGCAGAATTCCTTATTGAATATTTACTGCAAGAGAACACCGGTGATGCAGGTAAAAGTGATATTAAAGAAACGTTTACCAACATAAAAAATATGCCTGAAAAAGATGATGATGTGCTTGTTTTCGATGTGGAGACAAAATATTCGGCCGACGAAGTGGGAGGTTGGAAAAAAGCTGATAAAATGGGAATTTCAGCACTTGTGGCATATTCCATGATTCATGAAAAATACTATATTTATGAAGAAAATGATATAGGAGACTTTATTGAAAAACTGTCTGCAGCAAAAGCGGTTATCGGTTTTAATATTATCAATTTTGATTTCAAAGTAATTTCAGGCTATGCAAAAGATACACCTGAAGATTTCAACAGGATTCTAAAAACTGTGATAAAGATTGATTTACTTCAGGACATACGAAACATCACCGGACGCCGTTTTTCTCTGGACAATCTTGCCCAGGCAACAATTAATGCCCAAAAATCGGCTGACGGACTGCAGGCATTGAAATGGTATAAAGAAGGAGAGATAAAAAAAATAATCGATTACTGCAAAATCGATGTCGATGTTACCCGTGATCTTTTCCTGTACGGCATAAACCACAATAAAATATATGCCGCGGTAAATGAACTTATTGTCCAAATCCCCGTAAACTGGAAACATTATCACAGATTATATTTATCTCAGCATACAGCCGGATAAAAACAATATTATTATTCAGCCTCCACACCCCTTTCAATAAGATAAAGGCAGGAAAGTTTAAGGGGAATGGTCAATGTATGGTTTTTGCCGTTCTGGTCATCTTTGATAATCATGGACAGCTGCTGAAGTGAAATTCCCGTCAAATCAGCCAGTGCTGATACTCCAATGCAGCATCTTTTTAACTCATCCACAAGATCCTTCAGCTTTACTGATTTCAAATAAAATTGAAGTTCTCCGGTGGTGGATATTTTATTTCTGTCGAGCTCTTCTTCAGTAGTGAAAACCCAGGGTGTATAAATATATGTTAAGCCCAATGCAGCAGCGTGCTTACAAAACATTTCCTTTGATGATGAACAGTCACATTTAAAATCAAGTGGGTCTGAATCAATTATCAGTTCAACATTATATACTCCATGGTTCCCTTTTATTTTTCCTCTCAACCTGTTTCCCTCAATTTCACATTCGTAAAATTTACCCACATAATTTTCTGCCCTCTGCAGGGTGATTCCGCTGGAAATGTTCTTCAGTTGCTCTTCCGTTAATTTTAAAAGCTGCATCGGCGACCTCCTGAATGTTTTATTAAATTATATAATATCATGAATGCTTAATCAACACATTTAACTGGCAGCCTCGCAAAATTTTTGTATTTAAAAAGCCGTGATGCGTAAAAACGTGACACGTAATGTGTGATACGTCGGTTCAATGTTCAAAGTTCAATGTCAAATGCCCAATCAACCAATACACCAATACACTACTCAACCACAGGAATTCAGCCAATGTTCGTTAAATCCAAAGCCTGCTTCCATCTGAAATGTAAAATTTCTTTCAAAACAATATGCTCCGGCTTTTCCAGAAACGGGTCATATTTCAGAATATTATCCGCATCGTTCCGCGCTTTGTTCAATATCGGGACATCTCTGACAATATTCGAAAATCTAAACTCTGGTAGCCCTGACTGACGGGTACCAAAAAAATCTCCCGGCCCCCGTATTTCCAAATCCACTTCCGAAAGTTTAAACCCGTCATTTGTGGATACCATGGAATTAAGACGTGTTTTGCCGTCATCTGAAATTTTATCCGAATAAACAAGATAACAGTACGATTTTTTATTGCTTCTGCCCACCCTGCCCCTCAGCTGATGTAACTGGGAAAGACCAAAACGTTCTGCATTTTCTATAACCATGACAGTTGCATCCGGTATATCCACTCCAACCTCTACTACTGTGGTTGAGACGAGTACATCGATATTTCCGTTTTTAAATTCAGTCATAAGGCTGTTTTTTTCAGAGGCTTTCATCCTTCCGTGCAAAAGTGCAACATTGTAACCGCTAAAACGCGAACTAATGTATTCAAAATTTTTGGTTGCATCTTTTAAATCAATTTTTTCACTCTCATCGATTAAGGGGTAAATAAAGTATGCTCTGTTGCCTTTCTCCAGCTCTTTCTCAGTTAGCTCAAGGACATTATCAAAATTATTAGCGGAGAAACTTTTTGTTTTAACAGGGGAACGGCCGGGAGGCATTTCATCAATAATGGAGACATTGAGATCTCCGTAAAACGTCAGCGCAAGTGTTCGGGGGATAGGTGTAGCCGTCATCAGGAGTATATCGGGGTTATACCCTTTATCCACAAGGTTTTTCCTCTGTAACACACCAAACCTGTGCTGCTCGTCGATTATTGCAAAGCCCAGATTTTTGAATTCCACGTCATCCCGGATAACGGCGTGGGTTCCCACAACAAAATCAACATTCCCATCTTTGATATTTACCATATCATTCTGTTTTTCATTTTTCGGAGTTGAGCCTGTTAACAGTGATACTGCGTAATCATTTTTCAAAAAATGGATAAGATTTATAAAATGCTGCTCGGCAAGAACTTCAGTGGGTGCAATAATAGCAACCTGGTAACCGTTTTTCACAGCAACAAGAGCGGCGATAAAAGCAACAATAGTTTTCCCGCTTCCCACATCACCCTGCAGCAGCCTGTTCATCTGATGCTCTGATTTCATGTCATTAAAGATATCTGCCAAAACCCGCCTTTGGGCAGTAGTCAGCTTGAACGGAATATATTTTTTTATGTCATCAAGATATTCCTGTTTTACATCATATTTTATTCCGTATATTTTGTTATAATTGGATTTTTTTATAAGGAGCCCCAGTTGAAGATAAAACAACTCTTCATACACAAACCGTATAAATGCCGGATGACGGTTTTCATTTAACAGAGTTATATCTTTTGCCTTTTCAGGAAAATGGATTGTGTGAAGCGCATTCTTTATATCCGGAAAATCATATTTTGCTATAATTTTCTCAGGAAGTGTTTCAACAATATCGCTTCCGGTGTAAGTAAATGCTCTGCGTACAATTTTTACAAACGATTGATTCTTAACATTCCCCGGTAAACTGTAATATGTTTTCACCTGTCCCCGGTCACTTTTATCCACAAAGACAGGATGAATAACAGAGGGCTTACCGTTAAAATTTGTATATTTACCATAAAGAGAATATTCTTTTCCGATTGAAAGTACAGGATCCGGATATTTTCTGGAAAAGTTAAACCATATGCCGTAATAATACCCGTCGTCACATTTGAATACAGCCTGAAATATTCTTTTTCCATATTTTGTTTTTATAACATTTTTGGAAGACAACACACCTGTAATGAAAAGCTTTTCTGACTTCAAATCGGTATCAACGAGCTCATATTTGTACGGAAAATGAAGGATAACATCCTGCAGTGTCTCTATACCGTTTTTTTTCAGAGAAGATGCCGTTTTCGGGCCTACTCCGTCTATATTTTCTATACTTATTGTCAGTTTTTGAAAACTGTCTCTTATGGACTTGTTACTGGAAACCAGGATATTTACTTCCTGAATAATTTTTTCAAGAGACAAAATATCGGGATTTTCATTATTCAGAATATCATTTAATTTGCCGGCCAAAAGAGGCGAAACCTTTTTTAATTCCTCAGCCAAATGAGTAAAATATTTTTTCGGATTATTTATCAAATCCTGACTGCTTAAATCCAGAGTTTTAAGAATCTTTTTAATATTAGAGACAGATTGCATATGCTCCGCTTTTACCGATAAGTTGTAATCTCACTATAAGTCTATAGTATTCGGTGAAAAAATTCAATTATTCTGTGTGGAGGTATGGGTATTATGGGTGGTATGGGTATTATGGGTAGTAGGGGTATTAGAGATGGCAACCGCGCACACAACTTTAGATACTGGTTATTTTACATAACGTAATGAATTCAATGTTCAACGTTGAATGCCCAAATCAACCAAGCATAGACGCAGAAATTATTAGCATATAGGAAGAAATACAGGTTCCCCTATGTTTCGCTCGGAATGTTAAGTACCCAAATCATGCCATCTCGATCGGAACGGAGTGGAGTCGAGAGATATATAGCGTTGTTTGACAATGAGACCTCTCCGCTTCAATCGAGGTGACAAGTATCTAAATGTGTCTATCATCTGCCTTATACCAATTTGCAATCAAAAAAGTAACAAATCCAAAAGGGAATACTTATCTTTTGGAAGTGGCGCTTCAGCGCCGCCATGACCGCAATGATAACTTTGCAAAACTACTTTGGCACGGCTAAAGCCGTGCTTCCTGTATTATTGAAAACCTTCAGATAATATTCAAACAAAGAACAGGGAATCCCCTGTTCTTTGTTCAGACAGAAGCAGTCTGGGTATTTTTCGGCGTGTTAAACTCATCAACCTGAATGACAACAGGCTCATAATTTTCAAGTTCTTCTTCATTATACATTGCATACGAAGCAATTATAACGAGGTCGCCCTTCTGAACATGTCTGGCAGCGGCACCGTTGAGACATATTTCACCACTTCCTCTTTCACCGTCAATAGTATAAGTGGCAAACCTTGCTCCGTTATTGATATTGTAAATTTCGACCTTTTCATAAGTATAGATGCCGGCTGCATCCATCAAATCTTTATCGATGGTTATACTGCCCTCATAGTTAAGGTCTGCATCTGTAACTGTTGCTCTGTGAATCTTTGACTTAAACATTTCTCTCAGCATATTACACCTCAAATATTTTATTATCTATTAGCCTTGCTTTTCCTACATAAACAGCCAATGCCAGCAAAAATTTATCTTTTATCAATCCTTTATATTCAAGTGTTTCAGGATCCACAATGGAAACATAGTCAATATTCGTATTTCTAAAACCTGAGATAAAATCAATTACCCTTTCTCTGATAACATCAGCATCCCTTTCACCTTCATCAAGGAGGTTCTGCACGACATCAAAAGATTTTACCAGGGACAGTGCCGACTTTCTTTCATCGTCGGACAGATAAATGTTTCTTGAACTTACCGCCAGACCGTCTTTTTCTCTGACAATGGTGATACCTTTGATTTTTGTGTTTATGTTTAAATCTTTTACAAACTGCTCAATTACTTTCAACTGCTGATAATCTTTCTTGCCAAAATATGCTCTGTCAGCATCGTTAATATTCAAAAGTTTGGTAACAACTGTGGCCACACCTTCAAAGTGACCCGGACGTTTGGCGCCACAAAGAGTCTCCGTGAGCCCTCTGACAACGACCTTGGTAGCAAAATTTTCCGGATACATTTCATCAACGGGCGGAGCAAAGACACAATCCACACCTTTTTCCTTAAGTAGAGAAACATCCCGGTTAAAATCTCTGGGATAACTTTCAAAATCCTCATTGGGACCGAACTGTGCCGGATTAACAAAAATACTAACAACTGTAATATCATTATCAGCCAAAGATTTATTAACCAATTCAAGATGTCCCTGATGCAAAAATCCCATCGTTGGAACCAGCCCTATTGATTTATTTTTTCCTTTCTCTTCTTTTACAAAATTTCTGACATCTTTTATTTTATGCAGTATTTTCATTTTTTAGCCTTAAAAGAATGTTCGTCATCGGGAAAATCTGAACTTTTCACTTCTTTTATATATTGCTTAGCCGCATCAAGTAAAACAGATTTGGTATCTGCATATTTTTTCACAAATTTGGGCACAAAATCATCAAACATTCCGAAAACATCATGATAAACGAGTATCTGACCGTCGCAATATTTGCCTGCGCCAATTCCGATTGTCGGTACATCCACATTTTTTGTGATTTCCTCAGCCGCTGAATCGATAATACCTTCCAGCACAATGGAGAATACACCTGCTTCCTGGAGTGCAATGGCATCCTGAAGGATACTTTCATATCCGTTTTTACCCTGCACCTTAAAACCACCCATTGTATGAACATGCTGAGGCATAAGGCCCAGATGACCCATTACGTTTATTCCGGAAGATGTAAGTTTTTCGATTATAGGGATTATCTCCCTTCCTCCTTCCAATTTTACGGCTTCTGCACCGGAAGTTTTTATAACATCCACACAGTTTTTAACAGCATCATCAATATTTGAATGATAGGTACCGAAAGGCATGTCCGCCACTAAAAAAGCTCTTTTCAATCCTCTTTTAACGGCTTTTGTATGATATATGATTTCATCGACTGTTACTGGCAGTGTATTTTCATACCCGTTCATAACCATCCCGAGGGAGTCACCCACAAGGACCAGATCGATGCCTGCTTCATCAAGAATCTTTGCAGATGTATAGTCATACCCGGTTAAGCAGGAGATTTTCTCCCCTTCAGCTTTCATTTTCTTAAAATGGGAAACGGTAATTTTTTTAACCTCAGAATATTTGCTCACACATACCTCCAAAAAAAAAGAGCCCCCCGGCAAAACCGAGAGGCTCAGTATCTATATATAGAATACATATTATCTTTTATCAAGCCGTCTCGGTCCCGCCGGGATCCAAGCGTATTTAAAATATCCACATTTAAATATACGCATATAATTGAAATGTCAAGTTTCTATTTATTTTCAAACCTATTGTTTTAAAAAAAGCCGTGGCTGTTTATTGGGGAGAGAGTGAAGTAGAGGTAGAGGTAGAGGTAGAGGTAGAGGAAAAGGTAAAGATAAATGTTGGGGGGTGTATTTGTTTTTGGTGAAAGCGGTTAGCACTCCACCATAAATAAAAGATTAAGCGGCGAAATAAAATTCAACTGCCTTAAATTAAATACCTCAAGTACATCAAATACCTTTAACTACCACAAATTAAACCACACATTACATTATGCGGGCCTGCTGCAGTTTGGCAGATAAATCAGAAGCTTGGGGGAGTTCCAACCCAGAAAGCCCTAGTCATACGGTCTGTTTTGTTTTTTAACTTATGGGGAAGGTTGGAACTGAAATATATTGCATCTCCTTCTGACAAGACATGCTCCTCATTTCCGATAACAACTGTCATAGTGCCTTCAAAAACATAGCCGAACTCTTCACCGGTATGCCGGTAAAAATCCGTTCCCGTTTCCGAATACGGATCAATCTCGATTAGCAATGGTTCCATCTTTCTGTTAATCATTTTATTTGCAAAGAAGGTGATACTCATGGTTTTATTTTTGAGAACTTTATAATCCTTTTTATCAAAAGTGTGAACAATATTTCTCTCATCTTCAAAAAGCTCGCTTATAGTCGTTCCCAAAGCATAGCAGATCTTCTTCAGAGAGGAGATTGAAGGTGAGTTCTTGCCATTTTCTATCTGGCTTATAAAACTTTTTGTGAAACCGGTTTTCTGTGAAATATCCTCCAGTGTCATCCCCAGTTTCTTCCGCATTTCCCTTAATTTTGACCCATAACTCATTTTATCTCCTTGCAAACATTTGTTGTTTAAATTATATATTAAAAATATGGAAAAAAGTCAAGGAAATAAGTTAACTTTTATCAACTCAAAGTTCTTTTTATTCGTAGTAGTTTTTGAAGTTTTAATCCTATTTCTTTTAATCAATAATCAATTATTTCCCTTGTATCTGGCATTTCTCACCGCCCAGTTTTTGTTTACAACGGCTGTTTGCGCAAAAAAACTGCACTACATGAAAACAGAAACCCAAAAGTGTTTATCTAACTATCATAAAAGAATAAGTGAAGATGAACGGTATATTTATGAACTGCAAAAGGAAAATAAAATTTTAAAAAAAGAGAAGGAACAATCATCCGAGCTCAACCACAGACAGAATAGTTTAACAACGGAGCAAGAGAATCTTTTTTCAATTATGGCTCATGAGCTCAGAAATCCCCTAAACTCAGTGATAGGTTTCTCCTCAATTATGCTGAACGAAGAATATAAAATTGATAAAAATGAGTTAAAAGAAATAATTTATATCATACACAATTCCAGCAGGAAACTGCTATGCCTGATTGACAATATAATTCACATTAGCACAGATAAATACACTTTAACGTCCCTGTCTTCTGATTATTGTGATATCTCACATGTATTACAGGCAGTTTCATCTATTGCCAAAGGATTAACGAAAAGATGTGAGAATATTTCATTCAAAGAAAATATCCATGATAATCTCCCGGAAGCTTACGCTGATGAGAGAGTTTTAGGCAAAGTACTTTCAGATATTATTGAACACATTATTTCTTATTCCGAAAACGGGGAAATTGTACTGAAAACCGTTGTTGAAAAAAACTATCTGAACATTCAAGTCAGCAGCAATTCAGTCTCAGAAAGATTAAAAGATGCTTTCCTTCCTTTTATTGACGAAGAAGCTGAAGACAGAGAAAAGAAGAAATTTTCATCAGCAGAAGCAAGTGGTTTGACAAAATTTGAATTCGTAAAGTACAGTTTAAGCAAAATGGACGCTTTAATTTCCACTGATACCTACAGCGGCGATCAGGCAGCTTTGGCAATAAAACTAAAAATAAAAGGATAAAAAATGGAAAATGTTTATAAAAGACTGAAAAAAAATTTGCTTTTACCAGAAACGGTTTTTACTGCAGACAATTCTGTTTTACTTGGTGATTTAAAAATCGGTGAACATACGAGCATTTGGTATAATGTTGTTATCAGAGCAGATGTGGAAAGCATAACCATTGGAGAATGTTGCAATATCCAGGACGGTACAGTAATCCATGTAACAAAAGATAAGCATGCAACAAATTTGGGAAATTATGTCTCAGTAGGTCATAATGCAACATTACACGGTTGTACCATAGGAAATAGCGTCCTGGTGGGAATAGGTGCAATAATTCTCGACGGAGTTGTTCTTGAGGGTAACAACCTGGTTGCAGCCGGCTCTCTGCTGCCCCCCGGGAAAAAATATCCAAAAAATACCCTTATAAAAGGAAGTCCGGCAAAGGTTGCAAGAGAGCTTAGTGAAAAAGAAATTTCCGACATAAAAGCTAATGCATTAAGATACACACAATATAAAGAAATTTATTTAAACCTTGAAAATACCTGAAAAACGCTGCTGTAAGACAGGCAGACAACTAAGCTTTAGCTGCTTTTCTTATGACTTCTTTAATATCCTGCCCCTTCATTCTTACACTTAAAATTTTCGAGGAATCTCCTGAAATACTTTCTGCATAGTGGGGTATTTTTGAGTTAAAAGCTATGGAATCCCCTTCTTTAAGGATAATTTTTTCATTATTTAGATAAAGACTTATACCCCCCTCAGAAAGAAACATAAACTCATAGCCCTCATGACTGAACAGCTTCTTTTCACTCGTACCGGGCTTTATCGTTACAATAAAGGTCTCAAATATATCGTTATTTTTTATATGAGCCAGCTCTTCGTATAAGTAACCGTGCTTTGCCCCTTCTTTAAAAACAAATTTACGCTCATTCTTTCGAACAATATAATAGTCACTGTAATCGATTTCTTCTTCAAAAAAATAAGTCATTTTCACATTGAGCACTTTTGCAATTTTGGATAATGTACTTATCGGAGGCATTACCACATTGTTTTCTATCTGAGAAATTAATGCTTTAGAAAAGCCGGTGAAATTTGCAACATCCTGAAGGGTAAGGTTTCGGTCATTTCTTAGTTTTTTTACTCTTCCGCCGATATTGATATCTACATCATCCATTTCGCACCTGTTTGAAGATATTAATCTTTGTTTAGTATTGCTTAAAATTTGAAGTTTGTCAACATCAATATAAATTAGCAACCTCCCTAAATTTTTGTACTTATGCAATTTGACAATACTTTATCTTAATATCGGGGTTTTCGCTCATGAAGATATCCCAATATTAAGCACAGTTGTATATTTATTCGTTATGTCGTTTCATATGGTAGAAATTTCTCACTTTGTTCGAAAGAATGCCTTCGGCTAGCACCAGTCCTTTAGACTGGTAAATATGTGTAACATCCTAATTTAGCTATCGCTGATAGACAGTAAGCATGTAATTGTCACCTCGAGCGAAGCCGAGAGGTCTCTTTGTAATATAACAGTAGAGATCTCTCCGCTCCACTACGTTCCGGTCGAGATTACAAAAAGTAGAAACCTGTCATCCCTCGTCCCGTTAAATGCCGTAGGCAATCAGCGAAGCTGATATTTAACAGGGCGAGCTAAGCTGAGGGATCTCTATCTATGTACTAACAATATCTGCGTATTGTCATAGCTCTAAAAAATGGGAGGGTGCTAACAATATAAAGCACCGCAGCGGGAGAAGTATTATGGTTTTATAATATAAATTCCTGAAAATCGATAGGTAAACATTCGGATTCTGTATGGTGAATTTTATAATGCTCATAAAGTGATTTTTCAACATCCCGGAGTGCTCTGTTAGCTTCATAGAAAAGACAGGGTAGATTCTTTTCACACGTATCGCCAAAAAACCCATTTTTTAATATCTTATCCCTTTTTAAATACAGTGATCTGACTGTTTCCATAAGATCCCCCTGCAAAATGCCCAACCCTGTCATTCTGAAGATAGCAAGATGTGAACTGATATTCTCAAATAAATTCTCCTGCCTGCCGTATTCTATGACGATATTTTCAATTACATTGATAGTTGGAACAGTGAATATTTTTTCTGTTCTATTTTTAGGGTGTTCGAGCAGAATTACAGAAGTCAGGTTGAACTTATTAATTTCTCTTAAAATAACTATATCAACTATCTTTTCCCTGCGTTCTTTCTCAAGAAAAGGCCACCTGTAATTGGCAATCAACCTTAGCTTCAAATATCCCAAGGGGAGAAAATATACGATTTTTTTAAGAGGAATTTTAATCAAAGCCATTGTTATAATATAATATTGTTTTACAATAATGCAACACTATTTTTTATCTGATTAATTAATCAAGTAGAAATTATTCTGCCTATTTGAGCATCTCACTGAAAGGAGCTTTGGACTTTTTTGCACAACGTGCTTTTATGTGTTTTTGAAAAGAGGAACTCCAAACCGGACATTGTACCAAAGAACTGTATACACTGAATTACAAAAGAAGATGTGCCCGTTTATCATGCCCGCAGCCGTACAAGAGCAGCTCATTCTGGCTTGATTAAAATCTTCTGAATGTTTTTTTGATTTTATACATACGTTCTATTATTTGACTTATTTGTGTTTGTTCATATAAAAGCTGGCAGCCGGAATTGAACCGTTTTAGATTAATGAGAGATGATTATAAATAGTTAATAATATTAGGTTGATGCAAAAATACGAACTATCTAAAATAACCTATTTTTATCTAAAAGTGTTACAAATGTGTTACATTTTCTTATTGTAACATAAATATACTAAATTTATCTCTCTGCATATAAAACTTTATGGATTTAAGACAAGGCAGTTCTTTTTCTGCTTGGTTTTGTAGAACTTAGTTTTAAAATTATTTATCTACTTGTTTGAGTGCAAAAAAATGACACAATTATGACACATTTATTCTAGAAGTTTATCATTATATTAAGCAGATCGTTGGCTGATGAAGTTCAGATTTTAAATATTACTTCCATGATTTTTTATATAACAAGTAGAAACTACCAGTAATTTATAGCACCGTTAATGATATTTAAGTTCAAATTTATATCTTCTATAACGTTGCCTTAAACGGGCGAAGCGCCGTTTTTGAAGGCTTTGTTATGCATTTTCCCTGCTGTATTATCTGGGAGTTCGCCGGACAACTCCCTGATAAGAAATTCTTCCAGCGCACTAGCCTCAAAAAATGTTTCTTCGGGAACCGCCCAGACCTTTAAATGAGTAGGAGGAGTGCTCCAATTATGCCCAAGGGTTGTAATGCAGCTTCTATCTTCACCATATCTAAAATAGCTGCCCTATCGATAACCAATCGACTGTTGGGAAGCTCTACCAATATACAGTAACTTTTCATGGCCAAAAATAGCGTAAATACCCCGGCTATCTGTAAGTGGCCAAGTGTCTGGCCAACAAATACCAGGATCCTCGCCGCTAATAACAATATCCTTGCTTAAACGATAGACTTCGCTTTCTTGAATTGGAGGAAGCCCTTCCTTTCGATATTTCTTTTATATTCCTCGATTTTTGCTCGCAGGTCATTTAGATTAGCCATTTATTTACCCCTTTTTATGCATAACGCTGCACAAATCACCGGCGGCAAAAAACAGAGCAACGAGGAACGAGGAGCGGCGCTTTTTGCCGTCCGAATGCATTTGCCTTGTTAGGGTTTTTTATACTCTTTTCTTTTGTTTTTTTTCTATTTCTTTATGGAACCAATCTGACCAGGACTCCATATCTAAATATAACTGTTGGGTAATATCACATAGGGGGCGAAGTTGGTGTAAATCAAAATGCCTACCCTCAAACTTGGCATGTTCTCCCCCTTTTTCTTTGTAAGAATAATTAAGACTTATATGAGAAAACAATTCTGTTGAAGTAAGTATTAAGACAGGATTGTTTGTTTTGCCTTCTTTCCAGTATTTCCTACCTTGCTTAACTAACGGTCTAAAGAGTCTTTTTTCTTTCTGAGTTAGTGTTGGATTTAAAGTTGCGAAGACAATAACTGCACCAGGGAACTCTTTTGATATGATTTTCATTCTATCAACATCTTTTTTCTCGAATCTATTGAATGTCTTGCATTCAATAAATATTAGTTCCCTTTTGGGTTTCCCAAATTTTGATTGTTGAAAAAATAGCGCTAAATCAGCTTCTATCTCTATAGTGTTTTTCTTTGCCTCAAAACTCATTACGGGAGTAGTTGCCCCGTCTAAAGTCCTTGCGAAAAAATGATAAGTAAGGAGAACCGTATACACACCAAAAGCTTGCTTAGGCAGGCTAAATGCCCCAAAAGAACGATAGGACCACTTAATGTCATCAGGGGAGTGGGAAGGTATGTCTGATGCATTTAAGCAAATTGGGCATGTTGTTTCATAATCAAATTCCGAGAGATTATGCCACGAACGTTGTTGACAAACCGGACACTGAATATCAAAACCAAGACGGAAAATTTTCAATTCCGTTAACCGTTGCAACAACCCTTTTGGATCAGGAGTAAATTTATCTTCCTGTGATATTTTTTGAATCTTACCCCAGAAGGAATTTTTCAGGAGGGGCTTACCACCGCTCATTTTGCTCAAGAGCTCAATCAGCCCAGGTCTTGTCAAGATAACTATGCCCCAACTACCACCTAGCTGTTTCAACATCTGGTTTGCAATTAACCCAGGTGATGAGACTCTGACTTCCCAACCTTTAGATTTCAACCATGAAATCATGACATTCTCAGCTAATGGAGGAGAAAAAGTCATTTTCCATTTGGGGTGTTCAGATAAATAAACTAGACCATTATCAGAAATACGCCATTCCCTGAAACCTATTGCTCCGATAGAATGAGCAATACCTTCTATGCCGTGTGGAATTACTTCTGCATAAGGCTTTCCATCATCACCATATATTCTGATGTCTACTTCATTGGCAAATCTATGTGTTCCATGGCCTCCAAATCGACTTACAAAGTCTGGATCAATTGTTCTTAGGGAAATATGGTCAGGTATGGGTTGTAGATCATGTTGTTCTTCTTTAACTTCAAGCTTACAAGCTCCAACCCCGTCATGTTCTCTTGCCAAATTATCCCACATGCGAGGATACCAATGTTGCTTTGAATATTTGAATTTTTCTGGGCTTTCAGGTTTCGGAATTTTTAACGATGCTGTGAAATCTTCAAACGCAGTTTCAGGGATGCTTCTGCTTTTTAATATGGTTGTTCCATGGAACATATTTGGATTGTGACGATAAAGAATGAAATTATCTTCTATAAACTCCAAGGCGATGGTTTTTACTGAATCCAAGGTGCATATTTGCTTGGCTATTGGAATGACATTCCAACCGCTTGCCCTAAGATTCCAGTAATCAATGATGTCGAGTGAATTGCTAGCATCCATGAGAAAAATACATTGGCCATCCCTATGAGAGTGGATTCTTAATGGATTAATTTCCAGCATAGTTAAGCGTCTTGGGAACAGCTTTCTACTCGAAAAATTATTTGTATAATCTTGAATTGTTACTGGTGGGCGCTCAATGCCTAATATTTTATCAAAATTTTCATTTACAACATTATCAATGCTTTTGGGTAACTCCCCAAAAAAACTAGATAGAAACATTTTAAATTTTGAACTGATTGTTGGAAATAAAATCTGTAATGGTTCTTTTCTTACGAATTTTATCTCTTTTCTATACATATGCTTTAGTAGTTCAAATACACCGATACCATAACGAGGGGTTCCATCATCTCTAAAGCCAGATATTATTTCATCTGGGTTAATGATTTTCTCTTCTGAAAATTGGTGGTCATCAATTTTAATATCTCCAATCGGAACGATGAAGTCTGGGTCGAAAGCTTTAATATACCCTTCAACAATATTCTTCCCGGTCACATTTCTTGTGAATTTATCCCCCCAAATTTTAGGGGTACGCCGATAAAAAGGAATGATAGGATTGAATACCCCACCCCAAAGGCAAGAATTGATTTGAACAGCCTTTAATAGGGAAGGTTTGTCTGAAGGGGATAAGAGGAAGGCCAGTTTTATAGGCCGTAATCTTATGTCAATTGTGCCTATTGGCATTCTCACCTCTGAAGATGCCTCATTATTATATCTGCAACCCTAATTCGTTGCGGATCAGGATCAGGAGCAAGACCGAGGCAAGCTTGCTTGCCGAAGGGATTGTCTGCTGAATCCGCTTGTTGTGAGGCGCTTTGTGCCGAACAAGAAGCGGATGTATACGCAACGAATTGTACCGGGCGCAAAGCGACCGGTACAACAAGTTATTATACAGTTCTGTATGTCTCTCATAAGTGCAGTATAGCTTGGCAATTAATTCGAAGTCAAGTAAAGATATTTAATTGGATAACATGATCATTTTAATATTTTGAGTGTATTGAAGCTATGTTGAAAGTTCCTCCGGCACTTCTTAAAAAATATGATCGCCTGTTGGTAAATAGCGATGTCCCACCTTTAGAATATGGAAGTTATAAGAAGTGGTTAAGATATTATCTGGATTCTTGTAAGAACTTGACCTTCTGGTGTTTCAGCTAGCAAATGGTAATGATTGTCCATCAGTGATATGCGTAAAATGTTAATGTCGCTGATATCTAAATCCTGATGGGTGTCTGGTGCAGCTAGCATCGGCTGATGCGGAAGCAATGAAGGCAAATCTTTCCTTAAGCCGATAAATTTGCGGTACTCAATAAACATTATGCTGACACAACATATTGAAAACACAGGTGCAGAAAAGTTGCTGAATCTGCAAAATATTATAGTTTTGTTAATAGATTGCATAAAGAATGCGAACAGTGGAGGAATATCTACTTGACAAAAAACTTGTTATGGGTGTCCCTGTCTTTCTTAACTAATGTGTATTATACATTTTAAGGGATTTTGTGAGAAAATGGCTCTCTTTACCGGAACACTGGCTCTGCTTTACCAGACTGGTTGCTCAATTTGACCCGGAATACTCAATAGTTATGGCAATAGTACGCCTATGCCGATTACAGATGTGATAAATGAGTTGCTAAAACAGCGATAGGATAGTAAATTAACTATCTAATTTTTGTAAAATGGGTAAAATGAAAATGGGGAGAATGATAATTGACAGAACAAGCTCAATGGGATTATGGCGATATGCAAATGAATTTTATGAATCTGCAAGATTGATAAGAAACATAAAAGGAAAGCTTTTTGTTCCATCCTACTATTTAATTTGTCATTCTATTGAGCTAGCTTTAAAAGCGTTTCTGCGCGGATGTGGTAAAGAATTAGATTTCTTAAAAAATGTATTGGGACATGATCTTAAAAAGTGTCTTGATGAGGCAAGAAATAATAATCTATCTGAGTATGTTAAAATTTCTTCAAAATTTGAAACATCTATAGAAGTTGTGAATCCATATTATATGAGTAAGCAATTTGAATATATAACAAGTGGAATCAAAACATTGCCGGATATAGATGATATAGATATTCTAATCGAAGGGACGTCGCAGATTATAAAGGATATTAAAAAGTTTTGTGTCGAAAAAAGAAAACTGCACTATAAAACTGATAGTGCTGACAAATAAGGCAATAAGCGATTTTTAGATTGGTGGCCGCATAAGCAAACCCTACAGCACTCCGTAACTTACCTAAAATAAAAGCCTGCCGGCAGGCAGGGAATTTCTGCCTTTTAGCGGTAATATAATTTATTGTCGAGAAAATATTCAATAAAGTATTATTAACCTGTCCCTATTTTTCCCTCGTGCAGCCGGTTGTTAGGGCTTCGTTCTTTAAATAATTCGGTAGATTTTGTCTTTCCTGAAGGACATGATCCATATACCCTTGTCGAAAGGATTCTTTCGCGAAGAGAGGATGCGCCGCCTGATATCGTCAACAACCAACTCCCAATCCCAACAAACCGGCGATGTGTCACAAATTACAAGGCCTACATTAGAGCCGTAGTCCTTTTCCAGCTTTTTTCGTATCCTGCCGACAATCATCTTAGTAACATTCCCCTGTAAGCAGCTCACCCTGTCCAATGGATTTGCTTTTCCGGCTTTTACCTCATCGAGATGCTTCCTCAGGGCTTCGAAACTTCTATGATTAGACCTCCCGAGTGAGGCTGCGATGTCTTTCTTCCGGTCTTCAGTCAAGGTGATCTCGAAATTGAATATGTTTCCCTTAAGATCCTTGCATCTTATATCTGGAGCATCCGAGTATTCGGTTATCGAAAAGGATGTTCTCATTTCGCGGTTGTATAATTCTATGAAAGCATCCGCCGTTGCTTTCTCAATTGCCTCCTTTTCGTTCAAGAACGCCTCTCCTTTCCTTGAGCCCTAACGTTGGCGATGAGCCGCGCTTGACGAGGCGCGTCGGCCTCGAACGCGTTGTTATGCCTAGCTTTCATCCTCACTACGTTCGAAAACGCAATCAGCGTTACTCGCTGGGCGATACTGGGCATGGTAACGGATCAACTCTTTTTCTAGTTTTGGAAGGCTAAAATCACCATCTGCGGTTTCTTCTTTCTCAGCGCCATTTTCATAGTCCAAAATGGCCTCGAATTTGGCAAATTCCTCGAGCTCTTTATTGCGTTCGGCAATCAGCTCCTCAGGCGGCAACGCTGGATCGCATTCTTCTTCATCGCGCCACGTTCCATAAGGGCTCATACGCTTTACGTAGATACGGATGTCTATATCAATGCCAATTAGTTCCGCCGCAGCCAACAAGCATACGCCTTCAAGAATTACGGGCCGGCCCGTACGTGAAAGTTTCTGGTTTATTGCCGTAATATCCAGATATCGCGTGTATCCGCCTTGATTTCGCTCTAAATAGTCATCGAGACTGATTACGTCCGCGGCTTGAGTTTCTGCCAGGGCGGCCGCGAGCCAGGACTTACCGGACCCATCCTTACCGTCTATACCAATGACATTGACGTCGCCTTCTTGCCGACGCTTCGAAATTTCCTCAGCCAGTTGTGCAACGGTAGTGAAGGTCTTCATCTCACGTTCTTTGGGCATAACAAGTTATTATATAGTTCTGTATATCTTTCATTATTTTATGATAGCTTGGCAATGGAATTGGGTCAAATCAAATGTTAAACGTTTAATCAAATAATAGATAAATTTGATATAGGCCTGTTTTTTTTAACTTGTTTTCCGAGCCTATAGTTTTTTAGTATGTTTCAAAAAGATAATTATCCGATTTTTTCTTGAAATCAAACCTTCCATAAGTTATAAATAATTCTCTGTAGCCTATTGTGGCTTGTGCCTTGGCATCTCCAGAGAGGGTGGATAAAACCGCCCTCTTGCCAAGGCTACCAACCTTCAAAAATAACATCCTGAAAAAAAGTTTTAGTCAACATCGGCCACCTGTGATGTATATGTGTGTACTTTTTAGGAGCAGGAACGGTTACTACATATACAACTTTTTGATGCTTTTTAGCCTCAACTAATAAGCCTACTAATGTCTTATCTGGCGGCGGCTCAAACCAATGGGATTTTTCATATTTATCTTTTTCCATGTATTTTTCCGGTAAAATATAGACTTTTTCAGGATTATATTTGTGCCATTTTCCGGCTTTTATAGCTTCGATTCTCGCCCAGCCGGTTATAGGTATTTCTGAGCCTTCAAATTCTTTCTCGCTTCTTCTGCCCCAGATGCATTGAATCTTAGAATTGTCTTTTGTAAAAACTTCTATTTTTGGATAAGGCTGTGGGAAATAAACTTTAAATAATTCACTGTTTTTACCATAAAAAGCCATGCCTCCGCACATATAGTCACCTATAAATACTTTCTATCCATAATTGGCACTATATAGTATAGTTAATTAAACCACTATTATAGAAGCCAATTTCCTTATTAAATAAACTCATAGTTTACTTGTATTAATACCATAATACTTTATACCGTTTTTTTCTATGTAATAATTGTTTGTTCTTTCGCTCTTTTTTACCCAAACCTTTCGCTCAGAATCCCATCCATAACGAAAAGGAAATCTATCTATATCACGAGCAACAAACTTTGAGCCATTTTCCCAAAGTCTCCACTTCATAGAATTATCAACTATTGCTCCTTTGCTTCTGAAACTGTTAATATTCTTTTCTAAAGTTTTACTAAGCTTTTTCATAGAATCTTTTGTAATAGGTGAATATTCTGTTGCAAGTATTCTGTTCCGTTCTGTTTCTATCCATACTTTTACCCAATCCCCCCTTCTGAGTTTTTTCTTCACAAAATATACTTCTCTATACTTTTTCCCTGAAGGAAAATAATAATCCACCATTTTTGCAGCATGTATTTTTGTACAATTATATTTCTTATGCTCAACCTTTTTATCTATTTCTTTACTATTCTCGTCGTTTTGATATCTTAATTTTTTACAGTTATCGCATATCCGATGTTCAGGTTCAGGGTAACAGTTATAAAAAGGCAATGGCTTTTCATCATTCCAAGTATCATTACCGATGTATAAGTTTTCTTCTGCTTTAATTTCAATCCAGGGAATTTCCTGATTAATTAAGTATTGTTTCTTTTCTTTGGACATTTCGTGAGACACAAGTACCTCAATTGCGCATATTAGACTGTTTTCTTTGAACAAAGATATATCTGGTCGGATAGAACCTATTTGGTACTCAATTTTTACTTCATCCCACCCTTCTAAAAATAATTGTTTTGGTCTTTCATTGCAGAAACCGTCACATCTTTTTTCTATATAGATTTTTTGAGCTTTTAATAATTGATGGTAAATGTGAAACTTTACATTCAGGTGCAATGCTGTTTCAGGATGGCTGTTGTACAAATATCTTCGGAGCTATGAGCATAATGATGAGCATTATATTCACCTAATTTTAAAATTACTGGTCGTCTGCAAACTGGACAAATTGCATGAGGACGCTTTTGGGGCGGCAGATGAGAAAACTTTGATATTTCATAAAGGTTTTCATTGACTAACACCCATTTAGGCTTAATGTCTTTTAAATCAGTCATTGTAATTTGTCCTATTTGAAAACTTATACTTACCTGCAAATACTTTCACAAGGTTCACCGTCACTGTTGCCGTCTAACCTTGTTAAGCCACATTTGTTGAAATAAAACATTACTTCTTCGCATGAATTCATTTGACTGCAATATCTCTTTTTACCACATTCGAAAGTACCGTCATCAGAAAAACTATTATTGCCTTGCTTTCGTTCACCTCTTCTGTAATTCCAGGGTTCTATTGGGTTAGGCTGACTCCACAAGCCCATATGACCTTCTCTGGCAAGAGTTTCTGCCCTATAGTATGTTCTATCTCTGCAATATCTATCATATACCCAAGCAAGCCCTTTTTTGACCTGTGTCAGGTTAATGTCAGTTCCGTTTAAGAATATTGTTCCAATGGTACGCCCATATCTATCAATGTCATGTTTTTGTACTCTAACATATTCTCCTGCAATTAAATCTATTAATGACCTCTTAGATCTTTGTCCGAAGTCCTGGCTTTTTTCTGGGGCATCAATGCAGTTTAGCCTAATACGGATTTGTGTATTGTTTGATGTTAGCAAAGTGGCTGTGTCCCCGTCCGCAACATCTACTATTTTACCCGTAATATTCTCGGCAAATACAGATAGCGATAGCAAACAAAAAATAACCGTAACTATAAAAATACGCATGTTTTGACCCCACTTCTTAATGTTAGTTTATTTTGTCAAAGAAGTTGCCAGCAATATTTTTGTATAATCATATATGCCAGGAACTTTTGAGCCCCTATTGCCAGCAACATTTAATACTTCAATATTATTTTTGTCCACAAACTTTCGTATATTATTTGCACTCTCTTTTATATCATCCGACATTTTGATTAGTAGGTAAGGCTTTCTATGTTTTTCAGCATACTTTACTGTCAGTTTTGTCCCGCCGGATAGGTTTTTGTAAATAATCAAAGTACCATCAGAGTTAATAACATTTTCTTCAGTTCTTACTTTATAATCAGAACTTTTACTTTCTATCATATTTCGATATTTTTCTTTTGTAAGCCCACCATCCTCTGATTTGAAGCCTTTTGGGACATATCCACCATATTCAAAATTATTTTCAATTGCAAAATCAAGAGCTGCCCGATCTACTCCTGACTGTCCGCCGGAAACTATTTTAAGCAATTGTATACTCCCGAGATGTGACTAAGTTATTGTAATACTTCTAACAAGTTACACACCTCGCCCTTGCAATCATAGTTATAACCACAATTTATTAAGGCTACCGTACAGAATAAATCTTTATTCCGGGCACAGGTTTTAAAAAAATCCCTATATTCTCCCATTTTTACTATTCTAACAGGGCACATATCGCATTTTTTCATATTGCACATTCTTGGTACAAAATCAAAACTCACATCAAATTGTTCAGGATAGCTTTCATCTAATTTGCTTTTATTTTTATCAAAATAATCTCTCAATATTACATTAAGACTCTTTTTTGACTCTTCATATTCTGTATTTTTCAAAATACATGATCGGAATATAGGGTTATTGTTCCAAACATCACCAGGAAGTTCTAATTGCCTCAATGATTCAAGAGATGTTAGTTTGTTAATTACAGCGGCTGATACACCTTCGTTTTCAAGTGATTGTGTAAAATATTTCTTAAACTCAGGTGATTTCAAAAAATCTCTTAGGCTGCACCATGCTCTTTTCTGATTAAAGATATCTTTTTTAGCAAATTTTATATAATTTTCTTCAAAATTATTAGATAATATATCAAATACTTTATTAGCTCTGGACTCTGCTTTTTTAATATTGCTATCAAAATCACTCATTTCATTTTTTTTAGGTTGACCGACTTCAAAATAAGTAATTAAATATAATGAGTATAAAATTCTTTTAATATAATTTTCTGAATTCTTATGTTTTTCAAATTGTTCTATTATAAATTTCGTGAAAGAAAAATCATAATTTTTAAGAATGCTAAAGGTATAAATAATAGAAAAATAGTCTGAGGGATAATATCTAGATGTAAATGTTACCCTGCTATCTGATTTATATCCGTAATAATTTTGAAGAACTGAATTTCCGTTAGATTTGGATTTGCTTATAAAAGAAAATCCTTCATTACCATTTTTACAAACAAAGCTATTCTCAGATTCTGGATTCAAAGCATCTAAAGATTTTGTTTTCTTTATCTGCTCAACTAAATCGGATAAAACAAAGCCACCAACATCCCATATTCTTTGAAAACTTGTTTGTCTGTCTGTGATATAACAAAGCCAATGAGTTAACAGTTTTGTATCATCATCAAGATTTTCATTGCAAAAATTAATAAGGTTATAATTACCTAAGGAACTCCAGCGGATTTCATCGTAAAATGAGAAAATATTAAAGATTTCTTTTAGCATTTATCACCAAGTCTGTTGTTTTGATCAAAGGCTTTCACTTTCTTCCTTTTTCTTTTTTTCCTCTTTCATTTCGCCAATAATTTTACTTCTTATATCATCAAAAATTGCGTTTGCTTCAGGAATTGTTAAATCTCCTCTATTGGTCTTAATACACAAACCAAGCCATAATGCATGTAATGCGTGGGCATTAGGATCATTTGGATACTTTTGTATCAATGCTTCATATTCCATTATAGTTTCCTTATCATCACAGTAATATTCAGGAGTTTTATTATCTTTTGCAAAAGAATTGAAAGACATAAGAAAAAATAACCCTACTATAAAAAATATGGATTTTTTAAGCATTCTAAAACCCCAATAAATTAGCACCTAAAAGTTAAGTTTTTTTATTTATGCATAGATTTTCTATGCATATAAAGATGTTAAATAACTACAGTGTAAAACTAAAGACTTACATCTCCCGCCACATCCAGATCACCCTTCCCATGATCTGAAAATTGTCCGGTTCTGAGATATCAATTTCCTTATTAGGATATTTTTTGTTATCAGACACAAGCTCCACTGTCCTGTCATCAATCTGGTGAATATGCTTTAGTGTCAGTCCATATCCGCCAAAACCGTCTGATATTTTTACCAAGTATACATTTGAAGGGATTATTGTATCCAATGCCGGTGGTTCACTATAAGGGAGTACTGCTACTAAATCATTTTCCCTTAACATTGGCTCCATACTATCGCCTTTAACTCTAAATGCAAAACACCGCTCAGATATATTTTTCGGAACATTCTCGGCACTAATACATACCCATCCGTCAACTTCATCTGAAGAAATTTCGATAATTGCAGGAGTTGCAGCAGCTTTGCTTCGGACAAGAGGTATTTTTATATGATCAGGGTATTTGTCATTTAATTCTTTTTTATCTCCGTAAAATATATCTATACCCATATCTTCAGCAAATGTTTCCGGATTTTCTGCAATATCAGAATTAGTGAAAAAATAATCAAGGCTTACACCAAGTGCTTTCGATAATTTATATAACGTATCCAGATTATTCAGCTTCCTATGTCCGTTGAGTATTCTTGAAAGAGACACTTGATGGATACCAGCTTTTTCGGCGAGTTTGGAGACGCTTAGTCCAGCTTTTTTCATAGCTTTCTTAAGTTTGTCTTGTAGGTTGTCATATTTTATCATGTTTTAATGATAACCGATTGGTTAATTGGGTGCAACAAAAACTTATAAAAATGATTAAGAATCTTTATAAAAAATTGTGGACATTTATTTGATAGATCTATTAAAGGAAATATATAAACAAAAACATGGTGAAGATTACACTGAGATTTTATCTTCAGATATAAAATATGTTATGAAAAGATACGATGTATCACAGCCAGAAGCGGCTGAAATGATATATGAAAATCTTCAGGGATATAAAAACGACTGGATCTTGTTTGATTGATAGCCACAACTTTTTTTGAGTTGCTTGATCGATTTTTTATCTTTATAAATTTTATTATCATATTTATATTTGTTTAACAATATTGAAGAAGTAAGAGAAATGACTTACTGGTGGATGATAGATTATAACGAGAAACGGCCACATGATTCTATTGACGATTTAACACCAGCTGAGTATATGACGAAAAAAACAGAATTTTCTAACTAAAAACTGTCTCCTTAAAGGGGAAGGATACGCAGTCAAAACAATAAATAATATACGCACATCAACAAAAGGAGAATAGATCATGGACATATCATGGAACATAACAGAATCAGATATTCTAACAGTAAAAAATTTTCTGGCCAAAAATGAAAATCCATTTGTTCAGGTTAGAAGAAAAAGAAATATAGAAAAGCAAAACATTGTAATTAACAAAGACCAAATCATTAAGGCAATGATAATTTGCCTTTTAACTTCCCAACAACGATCTGGACCGAATTCAATAGTTGGACAATTTCTCCAAAAAGAACCTTTTCCAATAACAATGAACAAGCTTGAATATATTAATGATACTAAAAAATACATTAAAGAGATTCTGCAAAACAATGGACTAAAAAGGTATATTAACAGGATAAGTTTTTATTTTGATTCAAATTTTGACAGGCTTAAAAAAGAAAAGTGGACAATAATCAATAAACTCAATTCTCTAATTGAAAAAGATTCAAAAACAGAAGAAAGAATTGTAGCCGACAGTTTGGCAGAAAAATTTAAAGGGTTTGGACCAAAACAATCAAGAAATTTCCTTCAGACTCTCGGATTAACCAAATATGAAATTCCAATAGACTCTAGAATTACTAATTGGTTAAACAAATTTGGATTTCCAGTTACATTAAGTTCTTCTCCATTAGGAGATAAGGGTTACTATCACTTTGTGTCAGACGGAATCCAGAAACTCTGCGATAAGGCAGAAATTTATCCTTGTCTCCTGGATGCTGCTATATTTTCAAGTTTTGACAATGGAAAATGGACAGAAAAAAATATAATGTTTTGAAAAAATAATCATTAGAACCAAAGAGGCAAGTCTTTTCTTGACATTTGGTTTATTGCTAACCTCACATCCTTCAGCAGATGAATGATATTGGTGAATCTACAAAATGCGAACCTTTAAAAAGATATATGAGCTTAATTCAACAGATAAGTGTTATAGAGTAATTTGACTGAAGTTTTAATCTAACAATCACATCAAAGGACGGCAAAAACTCGGTGGTATTTCAAAGCTTTGTACTGTGCACTATAGTCATTGGTTTTTAAAAATTTATAGCCACGCAATCTCGTCGCCCCTTATGCAAACGTTATACTTATTGACTAAAGATTTTAAAAATGGCTCTCTTTACTGAGTATTCCGGGTCAAATTGAGCCAGCGTTCCGGTAAGGAAAACCAGAACATTTTCTAAAATTAATCAGGTTTTCAGCCTGTATATTTTCTTTCCTATATTATACTCTTTCTTTGCCCCGACAAATGAAGGGCGTACAAAAGTCAGCTTGCCGGATTGCAATCGCCTGATATGTCCACGCCGGTAATGGGGAGATTTTTGACTGCCGGTTCCACTCAACCTGTTTGCTTTGTCAATAACCGTCTTGTTAAACATATCTATATCAATAATATGTTTAATGCTCTGAGGCATAAGATACGGCTTTTTGTGTTTTGTTTTTTCAAGCCTGTTATGCTCTTTTGCTGTCAATTTTTGAGTTTCCTCAACTTTCAAAAATATTTTTGTATTAATTATAGCATTGGGAAAAAATAGATCATGCGTGGACTCTTTCATATGTCTCTGGATTTCTGCAAACAACTTAGCCGGCATATCATTGGTAATAGTTTCAACATATCCTTCCGGGAAAAAAGGATCACCACTCTTTGCATTATTTTTAATAAATATGGTTACATTTGAATCTTTAATTATGTTTTCGAGAGCATATTTCGAGAATGCAAATTTTCTAATGTCAAGTTCAGGTTTGATTTTGTTCTCTTTTATAGTCAAATCTACAATACTGAACTCAGAACCGAAGATATACCTAAATTCCTCAGTGGCAGGATAATACTCAAAAGTGTTAAATTTCAACTTCCGGTTTTCCATTAAAGAACGATTAAAGTGATACAAGTAATAAGTTCCCTGCCCTATTGTTTTGATTAAGTTGTTTCTAAGATCTGCCCGTTTTTCCTCAGTCAGATTAAAATCTTTTGCAAAATGCTCAAGCTCTTTTTCCATGTCTTGCTCAAACTGCTGCCCGTGCTCTTCATCCATTTCTTCATATGAGGGCGAATACATAAGATAAAGCATATTTTCCGAAGGTGGCATCACAACAAGCTCTTTATGCTCAAAATCAAGCAAATCCGGCAAAGTAATATCCAATTGGGAAAGAGTGTTATTCACCATCTTTTTGTCTAAATACAAAATTTCGGCTTCGTCGAGATTATTGAAATATCGGGGGTATTTGTTGAAAATGTGCTTTTTGATTTTGCTCATTATGTTTGATAAGTCGGTTGGCATCGATTAGTTCCTTTAAATACTTACTCGGTAAAACAATAACTCAGCTATATATTGGATTATCAAAATTATGTACCATACCTTTCAAACCATCTTTCACTGCCCATTCCGGTTCCATCATCTTCAAAACCTATATAAAGGTCTTCTGCCATTCTTATTACCACATCTTTCAGATATAAATTTTCAGCCCAAACTTTGGGGATAGCTGCTTCACCGTGAATCAAGCCTAAAATATTCCCACTTATAGAGCCGGTACTGTCACTATCGCCGCTATGATTTATTGATGAAATTAAACCTTTTTCAAAATTATCTTTATAATACAGAGAACAATATAAACTTATTGCAATAGCTTCTTCACCAACCCAGCCACCTCCAAGTGTTTCAATATTTTCAGCTGACGGTTCTTTCGTTTCAGATAGTTTGATTGCCTTGTTTAAAGCTGATAAGCATTCTTCAGAATCTTCTTGTGTTTTTAGTATTGCCATGCACTCCTTTACAGCCTTCTCGATACTCACCCCTGAGTTCAATGCTGCAATTAAAGCTGCAAAAAAACCGGCTGACAGGTATCCGCTTGGATGACCGTGCGTTATTTGTGCTGCAATGACACCATTTTCAAATGCAAACTCCAGATCTTTATAAAAAACCAAGCCAACTGGTGCAGCTCTCATAACACCGCCACAGCCTTTACTGTTATTTAATATAGTCCCCGGTTTGTAATCTTCAGTTTCTAAAAGTGCAGTAAGGCAAGTGTTACCGGGAGCTCTTCTTTTGTATAAACCATCAACTTGCAATAACCAACTGTCTTGAAATTTTGTATTGGGTTTGTCATATCCTTGAGTTTTGAGCCAGTTGCAGTAGCAATGAAAGCATATTGTATTTATTGCACCCCATATTCCACGAGAATTGGCTCTGTATAATGTTCTGAGCATAGCTTCAGCGGTAAAAAGAGTCATCTGTGTATCATCTGTAAATTCTCCATGTCCGTCTTCAAATTCAACATATCCGGTTACGCCTTTAACCCCATATCTTGACTTGATTTCCTCCCAAGTATCAAATTCAATCGGAGCACCCAAAGCATCACCAACTGCTCCACCCAATAAACATCCGATATAGTTTTCTAATGGTAATTTATCCACCATATGCAACCCTATTGAATAATTTTAAATATATTACTTCATTTTGTTGAAATATATCAATATGATATTTTAAGGAAACTTATGTATTATTCATTTTAGCAAATGACTAGTGGTATCATCTAATTACAAATATTAGCTGATTTTGAAATGTCCGCTTTTAAGGGAAGCTTACGTCTAAAGATACTTATATCAATTGCTTAATCAAGGATGCCAATACTCCGTCTTCTCCATCAATCTTGGCATCTTTCTTTACTTCTTCTAGTGCTTTGTTAAAATGGAATTCTTCTTTCTTACTCATATGTCACTCCGCATTGTTATTTTATAACAGAGTGACACAAAAAAATAAAACGCTCCCCCACAATAGGCTACAGAGAATTATTTATAACCTATGGAAGATTTGATTTCAAGAAAAAATCGGATAATTATCTTTTTGAAGCATTATTAAAACTATATACCCGAAAATAAATCTTTTAGAAGAATCCAGGTGCTATCTCACTATTTTTTATAACTTCCACTTTTTTAAGCGATATTATCAGCAAAACATGTTATATGCCATGCAGGGAATCAATTTTATCAAGATAAGTTTGCTCATTAGCTTTAAACTCTAACATTGAATCTAATACTGTGGGTTCTATCTACTTTTCCATAACAACTCTTTTATCTTTAATACATTGTACATACTATCATAACAGTAGAGATAAAATATATTAACTTACAATGTTTTTATTTTTTCTTGTGCAAAGGTCTAATACTATAAATGTTTACTGATTATTATATCACAGGAAAATCTTGTCATCCCTTCATCATCAAAACTGCACGTGTATGATCCCGGATATAACTCCAGCATTTGTTATTATAAATATTAGCGACTTTTAACAAGTCCGGCATTTCAAAAAAGTAAGTCAAATTACTATCAACATTATTTAAATCGAGATATTCGGATTTCAGGTAGCATTTGGAGTACAAAAGGAGGAAGTTCTTTGTCTGTTCTTCTGAAAGCCTGACTTTGTTAAGATGGTTAAACCGCTGCCTCTGTATTTCTTCAATTATACCAAAATGACAGAGTGTTTTCAGAAATGATCTTACAGACCTTTTTACAACATCTCTGTCTCCATGTTCGGATTGCATTTTTTTCGTTAGCACCGTTGAAGATAAATACCCTTGAGAATCATAACTTATTTGCATCTTTTTGGTAATAAACCTCAAAACCTCATGATCCATCATCAGCTTCGCAAGGAACAATGGGCGCAATTTATGTTCACTGTATTGCTTCACCCAATCTAAGAAAATATTATTCTCAATGGGCGCCCTTTTTTCCTGAAATGAATAAAGAAAGCTTCTGAAAATAACCGTTCTTGCCTTTCTCTTGCCCTCTTTGCCGGTTAATTCCTTCGCAACATCCTCAAAAACTTTATTGTATTCGGTAGGATTGGTGCCCACTTTTATTTCTTTTAAAATATTGTATATCCATTCGGGTTTAATGGGTCTGTCGAAACCTATCAATTCTCAACCTCCGCAAAAGGAACAATTAATTCTTCCACCGTTATTCCGCCGTGAGTTATATCAAGTTTTCCCTTATATGAAAAGGAATGTCTGTTTGTGGACAATAATGCATATTTTCCTTTTATAAAAGGTATATCGTATTTATCCAAATCATAGTTTTTCAGTAAACTTGTTTCAGAAACAATAACACCTCTTTTACAGCTTTCTTCTATCAAATACTTCTCTACTTTATCTCCATTACCCTCAGCCACAACAGTTCCATGATCAGAACAGATGTAAATTATATAACCACATGCTTTCAATATGTTTATCTCTTTAAAAATAGTGGAGTTTAAAAGGTAGTCTTCTGCCATTTTGAAAAAACCGGTTTTGCTTTTGTTATTTGGATTAATAACTGCACCATGGGCACATTCATCAAAAACGTTATATATTAATTTTACGCCCTCTATTCCGATTAAGTCATCTCCAGATTTTATTTCACCTTCCGAAAATGACTTTGTAGATAGTTCTGGGAATTGCCGTTCAAATTCTCTGTTTTCATCAATTTTTTTATTTCCATAGACAGCTTCATATTGACCGGAAAAAATTGATGTTCTGGAAATTTTTGTCGTTGTGGGTATCAAAGAAAATAGATACCTTTCATTTGTACTGATATTATATTGTGATAGAAAACTTTTCAGTAACTCCCATTCAGAAACACCCATCCCGTCAAAACAGATTAATGCAAATTTTTCAGGTTGATTCTTATCTATGTAGCCGGTAATTTTATTTACTGTTTTAAGGTTATTTACAGACGAATAAAAAGCATCTTTTATACCCCCTTGAAGTATAAAATTTTTGACACCCTCATCCATTTCTGCAACTAACTCTCTGTCAATATCTGAATCCAAAATATACGATAAATAGTTAAGCTTACCGTACATTTCTCCGACTTTTATAATGTCATCGTAATTACTTAAATTAGACGATAACCTTCGTATTCTGCCGGACAGCTGATTTTTCTCATAAAGGAGATCGGACTTCCTGCTTTCTTTTAATATTAAATCGAAATTACCTTTATTAATAAAACTATACTCGATTTTTTTATAAAAGTTGTATTTGATAACCTTTCTTATGTTTTCCAAAGACCGAGTATTTAAAAGGCTGTTCTCTATAACAAAAGGCAGGCTGTTTTCATTATAAAAGTTTACATTAAATCTTTTAGAAATTAATTGAACTGTCTCATTCTTTAACAGGTTTTCAGATCTTAAAAATACATTAGGATTTTCTTTGGATAAAAGGACTATATCATCATAAGTGTCTGCAATTTCATAATCGATATTGTTTATGCCGAGAAAATCTTGAATATCATCATCATGTATAAAATAAAAACGGTCAACAATGACCTTTTTATAAGGTTTATCCAGATCAAGCTTTTGTATATATTGATCTATAAACTTCACCTATTCAAACTCCAAAAAAGCGGCCTGAGACAGCTGAATTTTAGGAATGATGTTTTTCTGTTTCTCAAGACTTAAAAGTTGATTTTCCTTTTCTTTGGTAATACTTCTCAGCCTACTTTCCCGTATGTTCGAAATAGCAACCTCAGTAATGCTGTTACGCTTAAACTGGTAATAATCGAAAAGTTTTCTTTCATATTTCTCAATACCTTCCATCCATTCATTCTTTATTGATATAAAGATTTCTTCAGCTTTAGCGTCTGCCTCTTCATTGGCTTTAGCATACATCTTGTGAAAATCATAATCACTCGTGATTTTGCGAAGAGGTTCATATTTTTCTATTACATTCTCATCCAAATACCTGCTTATTCTCCAATTATAAAACTCATCATCTTCCATGAATACGGAAATATTGAAAGTCTTACTCTTCACATTGTTTCCGATATTTAACTTAAAGACAAACCATACCCCGGATATACCTTCAAACTTGTTAATGCGAACTTTTAATGCTGAAACTTTACCTAATGAATCACGTCTGATTTCATTTTTTATAAGATTTATTATGGGGTGTTTTATATTTATTATCTCAGCTTTTTGGTTCTCAATCGCTATATCAGGCTTAAAAGCAACCTTTCTGAAAATATTTGGCAGATTTTTCAGCTGAGGAAAAGGGTTGTGAAAAAAATACATATCTTCGTATTCTTTATACTTGTTGATGTCAATCTTCCTGTATTTCAAATAGTCGAAAACAAGCTGTTTTACAAGAAACTGTAAACGGTTATTTAGCAGGTCCTCAGCATTCTCTTCAAAATTAGAAAAAGGCAGCATTAATTCATCATTCTTAAGAATTTCATTTGCCCTGTTGTATATCTCTTCTGCTTTTATGTTGATTTCTTTCTCAAGTGCTTCAAGTTTATTAAAAGCATCCACGTATATTTTATCAAATGAAAATTCATCTTCCAAAAGACTTAAAACATCGGAATACTTATCATCTCCATATTGGGTTTTTATCAACTCCAGTTTAGTTTCAAGAATTTCCCTCACTCTGTCCTCAACTGTACCTTTAAGCTGAAAGTTAAATATGCGGACATCCTTTTCCTGTCCGATCCTGTCAATTCTACCGATTCTTTGTTCCAGTCTTGCCGGATTCCAGGGCAAGTCAAAATTTATCATACAGTAACAGAACTGCAGATTTATCCCTTCACCACCGGCATCTGTTGAAACAAGGAATTGACTATTTTCTCTAAAATCTTCTATCTGATTAATTCTCTCTTCTCTGGATAGTCCGCCGTGCAATAATGCACAAGAATAACCCAGTTTATCAAGATATTTGATTATTGCTTCCTGTGTCGCTTTAAACTCTGTAAAAATTATGAATTTCAGGTCAGCCTTACCCTCACGTCTGCAAATTTCATTTACTGTTTCCAGCAGGTACTCAAACTTCACATCCGAAAAATTCCGGGTTACTCTTTCAGCAAGTGCTATACATTCTTTTATAAATCTTTTTTCCACTTCCAGGTATTTTTCATTTAAAGGTTCTATCTCCAGTATTTTACTGTCAGCTTCATCGCTGTATTCAAACTCATCAAATTCTTCATTGTTATAGTGATTTTGTATTTCAGCAACCCTTTCATTATAATTTTCCAGAAAATTTAGTCTCCTTTTGAGAGAAGCTAATACAGCAAAACTGCTTGAAGACACTATCCGCTGATATAATATCACTAAAAGTATATAAGCTTTGTTACCTTCTTCTTTAGCAATGTTGTAATACGTTTGTGTATATTCCGTTACCTTGTTATACAGTTCTATTTCGTCCCTATTTTTATTTTCATTCCTTTTAATTTCTATAATAGAGGTAATGCGATCCTTGAATATTCGGTTCCCGTCAAAATCAACAGCTGCACGTTTCTTATTTCTTACAGCCACTTCATTAATAATTTCCGGAATAAGTGACTTTTCGTTTATAAATAAAAAGGGGTCTATAAGCCGTAACAGATTTAAAAATAATCCGGCATCCCCCTGGTGGGGTGTAGCCGTTAAAAGAAGCATAATAGGAATTCTCTCACTTAGGGATTTACCTACCTTGTATCTTGCAGTCTCATCGCCTTTTTCTTTTTTACTTAATTTGTGGGCTTCATCTATGATTACTATGTCAAAATCAGCGTTACCAATATCTTCATATATATGTCTATTATGCCACTCACGTCTTTTTTTCTCTTCTTTTGATAATTTTTCATGGATTTTTAACGGCTTTACTGAATCTATAGAAGCAATAATATTGTCGTGAAGAGTCCAAACATTTGTTTCTTCACCATAGCTTTGTTTTAATGCCCTTACATACTCTTTGGAGTAGATTACGAACTGTTCATTAAATTTATTGGAAAGTTCTTCATGCCACTGTGTAATAAGCCCTGACGGTACGACAATTAATGTCCTGTTTATAAATCCTCTCAGTTTCAGTTCTTCATACACGAGGGCTGCTTCAATAGTCTTTCCCAGACCCACTTCATCTGCAATTAAGCATCTTGGATTTAATTTATTTATTACAAAGTTTGTGACTAAAAGCTGGTGTGGCAGGGGTTTTATCTTAAAATTTGCCGAAGTTACTACTTTGTCTTCAGATAAGTTCTCTTCAATTTTCAAAAGTAGATTATTGACCATGAAGATTAAAGGATTTTCAAACTGTTTTTCAGATAAGAGAGTCAATGTGTCTTTTTTCTGGATGATATCATCATACTTAGTGGTAATTCTGCTTCCATCACCAAAAAGTAACTCTACATGCTTTTCTCCGAAAATTTCATCAAAACCGATTACAATGGCTATACCTTTATCCTGATATAGTCTGCTTTTAACTTCGTCACCAACATTCATTCAAAATGCCTTTTTTACAAAATTAGATGTTACCTGTTTTGATTTCTGCTATCTCTATAAAATCTCTTATTTCAGAATTCCTTTCCAATATTCTTTTATCCAGCTTTTTGGCTACCGTAAGAATGTCATCAAAGTTGCCCTTCTGATAAAGTGTCTGAAAGCCGAAAACAAGCGCCTCGTTTCTGCAGGATTTAATTTTTTTCCTGGAACTTTGGGCATCGAAAAATAATGAGTTAAAATCCCTCATAAGTTCCTTTTCTCGTTTTTGTCTCACTCTTAACTCTTCACCTTCAGTCGATGGTCTTCTGTATTTATCGTTCTCGGGAATAAAATTGTTTTCCAGGATATCTTTCAGTTCCGGTATATCATCATCCGATATATTTGCGACTTTTGTGAAATAAGTGTATATAGTGCTGTAATCTTTTGGTTCTTCAAGAAAGTTATTAAGCCATATAATAGCAGTTTTTTCATCATATACTAAAAGTTTTTCGGCAGCATAGGCACTATCAACAATACCGTCTAATTTCATCTTCTTTTTGTATTCCATGTATTTTTCCAGCTGATCTCTGTTTGCAAACCAGTATCCATCCTCTTCATAAAATGTTTCTTTCAGCATTGAATAAAAATCTCTTGAGTCATACCTGACTATATATCCATGCCTCAGATAATATGAAAGCATTTTGGAATACAGCATCTTTTCCGTCCTCTCAATGTTTGGTGTGGGTGTGAGATTATTCAGCTGCATCCTGATAAAGTCTTCCTCCATACCCTCTCCGGCATTTTCCAGGAATTGTTTCTCAAAACCCTTAGGCGGTTTATAAGCGGAAATCACAAGGTCATTTTTCACTGCTCCTGTTGAGGTTACCTGTTTAAAAGACCCTTGCTGTTTATCCAGAATACTGACATTGGCTATTACAAATCCTGCTTTTATCATGGCTTCCTGTATTGCATTCCATACGGATGATTTTGAGTTATGAAATACTACAGTAATCCACCTTTTAGGTTTCAGTACTCTATAGTACTCCTGAAAGGATTTTAGCATAAGTTCGGAATATTCAACCAAAGATTTACCCTGGCTTTTATTTACAATTGCTTCTGATTCGTTGTTTGTGAAAACTTTCAGCCATGCTTCCCAAAGAAAGTTTAACTCGGAATACATTAGGTTATCGCCAAAAGGTGGATCAGTGAAAATATAGTCAACTGTTAGGTTGTTGATATTATTTTCAATTAAGCTATTAGTAGAAATTATATTATAAGAGTCAGGTATATTTCTGGCTGCATTTACAATTCTTTTTATTTTATTATAATATGCTATTAAAACATTAGATTCTGATATTTGAGATGAAATATAAAGTGTCCCACTTAAAGGGTTATATGGGAAGCTTACACTTGGTCTACTTCTGTTTAATTTGCTAATATTTATAAGCTGAGAATTAAAAAGCAATTTTGCTAACGGTGGTTGACATTTATCTTTTAAACAAGCGAGTATCCATAAATTCCTTTTAGTATAAAAATGATGAACATGAGTTATTCCATAATGTACCCCTTTACGCCAAGTGTCCCCCCATTTACTCCCCTTGTTCATCATTTCATTTGTTGGAAACCAATACGGGATATCCATACTATTTATTTTATCAATTAAGGTGAAATCATTTTCATCAGGAGTCTTCTCATATCTCCTCCCGTCATATGAGTAATTAATCATTACAGGTATTTGTTTTGCCTGTGTCACTTCTTTTCCTATAACATGGTCATAAAATTTTATACATGATCTTTCACACTCGTTTTTTGTTATTTCTGCACTACATGAGGGGCATTCAAAATTTTTCAGCACCTTGCCATTTTCTTTATCTACTGCAGCATCCCAGAATACTATTTCACCGCCGCAGTAAGGACATAAAAACACATCAGACCATACGGTATAATTTATCTTACCTGAACCTAAATGCTTTCCGCCATCATCGTATTTTTCATCTTTATAATGATCTGTCTCATACATCCAGCCACATTCTTCCTCCACTTCTTCCAGGATTCTTTTTGCTTCACTTTCAAATTCTTCTACATTTACAGGTGTGTTGTAATTATATGCTATAAAGGTGGCAGCAGGTGACAAATCAGACAAAATAGCTTTTCTGCCCAGCTTTTGGGCACCTACTCCGGTCATACCTGTGCCGCAAAATCCGTCAAATACTATGTCCCCTTCATCGGTATAATGTTCGATATATTTCATTATAGCCTTATAAGGCACTTTTGTATGATATGTGTGTGCATTATAGATGGGGTCGTTTTTCCCTTCACTTACATCCCCCACAAAAGGTTCTCTGTGATAATTATCGGTTTCTTCATCATACGGAGTGCCGTATTCTTCAATAAATTTATTGATATAGGGATTGGGGCAGGCTGTATAATATGGCGGATCAGATAACTCCAAAATATCCTCATCTCTGCCATGTGGGTAACCCTCTATTTTTTTTATTTCATCCAAATATTCTCTCAAAGGTTTATCAATCTTCATTGCCACTCTCCAATTTTATACGAATATTTGCTTTGTCTTTTCCTGCCAGTAAATCGGATAAAAATTTATTAAAATTTTCTTCTATTTCTTCCACAGTAAACATCTCTTCACCGGGGAAAATCTTATTTTTAAAATCATCTTCTTTTATATCCACTACTGAGATTTCACGGAATAATTTATTTATAGTGTTAACAGTGTCAGTATCCAAAGTATCCGGAAGTTTTTCATTTTTTAGGATATCGTTGATAAGCTGTTTTTCACTGTCTTTGTCAAGAAATTTCACATTATCTCTATATTCTCTGATATGCTTTAGCGTATTTTTTTCATATTGTTCCAAAAGTTTCTCAAATTCATCTCCGATATTATTTATCTCAGATAATATCGATGAGTAATTTATATCGTCCTTCGGGAAAAAGCATTTCTGACAAAATATGTGTGAGTCCAGTTCATCAAAAAGTCCTTTGTTTTTGCACTCAACTCCTGTCAACTCCCGGACTTTTGAGGTCAGTTGATTAAGTTTTACATCGTTGATAAACTTAACTCTGCTGAGTAAATTCAATCTTTTGAAAGTTTCATTATATAAAAGGTCTTTCAGGGATTTCCAGTCAACCTTAGAACCCACATATTTCTCATGTGCCGGATAGTAGATATCTTTTTTGTAGATAGATTTGAACTGGTCGATTTTACCTTTAACAGCATTTCTTGTGACTATGTCCATAAACGACGCAAAATCACCGCATTCACTGATGATATTGTCATATAACTCCATTATTTTGTTTCTTTTCTGTGTGTTTGTAACAATAAATTTGTTCTGTTCAATCAAATCGTTAGCCTTATGAACATATTCGATATCGGGTTTTATCTGTAAATATTCATTCAGTGCGCTTTCGACATCTTCTATTTTTTTAATCAGATTCTTTACTTTTGCAATGTCTCTCTCATATGATTTTAGCTTATAGAATTGAGTTACATTAGCCAGATCGAATTCTTCCCATTTTATTTCGTTGATTGATTCTATCTCATTGCTGACATCTTCAAGATTAATATAAGAATCAAACCTGTTTTGTAATTTGTCATAAATTTCATGGATATTTTTGATACTGTTTAATACTTCTGCGACTTTTTCCTTGTAATCTTTAAAAGCACGCATCCTTGTTTTATCATTTAAAATCTCATCTCCGTTTCCTCCAAAAGCATTCAGTATCAATGCTGCAGTATCATAAGACTGGTTTTTCTCCAACTTGACATAAAGGATATTTTCAAAGGTACTTAATGAACCCAGCTTACCCTGAATATTATCGATATTTATTGATATACCGCCTTTTGCCTGCAAGATTGTTTTCCCCAGTATTGTTGTTAAAGACAGAATAAAGTAAACAACCTCTTTCTCTAAACCGTATTCACCTTCAGATAATGGTCTGGCAATATCATCGTCAATTTTAACGGCCTGTTCAGATTTGTCTTTAATAGTATTTATTATAAATTCTGCCACAGGGGATTCTGAAATACTGGGATATTTATTTTCATCAAGCAGTTTTAATGAACTGAGAAATTGTACAGTATTTTGCTGCAGTTTATTGAAATTGCCCTTTTGCAGTTCGTTAAGATGATTATCCAGTGTTTTTACAATGTTCAAAGATGAAAAATTAGAAGGGTACTTAGGATGCAAGGGATATTTACTGTTAAACAGTGGATCAAAAAGATTGGTTTTTATTTCTTCCAAAGTCTCATAAAGGCCTGCATCTTTTGTTGTTAAATAATGAGAGATATTGATATTTTCATCATTGAGGATAAAGCTTCCATAGTTAACGATAATTTTTGACAGTCTGTGGGCAAAACCAGTATGGATGATACCATCTTTTCTGTGCCCATTTATTTCCTCATCTAATTTCTTTCCCATAATAGTCTTTTGGAAGTTTAAGTTATAAAGCTGCCTGATCGCAGCTATTTTCCTCAAAATGTGTACATTATCCCCGCTTTTTATTGAGATTTTTATTTGAAGCTGATTATCTCCAACAGGGGAAACATTTTCATCACAGTACGGTGAAGTAAAAACTATCTCGTAATCTCTTTTTCCCAAATTTTGTGTCAGAATATTTTCTTTTTTATTGAATAATATATAACCTTTTCTAAAAGACTTTTTACTCTTCCACTCGCATTCATCCTCAAATACGTCTGGTATATTCTTATAGCGATGAATATCCAGTTCTAATAATCTCTCAAGCTGTCTAAAAAGTTCCTGTTCCATTTCATCATCGGAAACACTATCAATTCTTTGCTGAATCTTTTCATCAGGATCTATGCCAAGTTTCGTGTCAAGAGTGATATATTTGTAGCCAGTGGATTTGTCATCACGCATCTTGAGATATTGACCATCGGAAGCTTCACGTATTTTTTTGATTATCAAGCTTACATAATCTTCTGAGGAAAGACTCTCCATGTGAGGTAAAAGCATCAGTTTATTTGCCAATTCTTTTGCTGTTGTACCTTCATTAGTATCCCTGAGAGATAAAACAACCAAACCTTTTATAATTTTTATGGCATCTTCCTGATATTTTCTATCAACAGTGCTTTTGATCTTATCAAAAAGTATGGAAGAAACCCTGATATAGTCTGATACTTCCTGTAGATTCTTTTTATTAGGGTCTATGGAGATAATATCGTAAATTTTCTCAAAAGTAAGCAGGAAGGGGAAAGGCTTATCCAAACTTTTCTTAATCTCAGATACAGCAAACTGGATCACACCTCTTTTTTCAAAAAACGGTAAGGAATTAAACATTTCTATCAGTGTTGGTGTAAGTGGAAAAAGGTCTATATAGCTATTAAGATTATTGCCGACATCTTCTATTTTCTTTAAAAAAGGCTTGAATTTTTCTTCAAGATGATGTTTTTGTTCGTTTGTTTTGGATACTATCCTTTCTGATATTACTTTTTCTACATCCTCTTTAACTATGATTATATTTTGAAATCTTTCCCTTACACGGGATATCTCAGATGCAGCTTCTTTAAACATAGAACTGCTGAAAATATCTTCCTGCATAGAACCGACAAACATAATGTCATTTTCCTGGGCTACCTGTCCGACTACTCTTAAAAACTGTAAGTCCTGTTTCATGGGTTCTTTATTCTTCATGGACAAAAAGTCTGAGATTTCATCAATTGCTACAAGTAAGCCGGCAGCGGAGTCTTTCTCTTTGATTTTTTCAATCACATATTCGATATTTTTCTTATCATCATAATCTTTCTCAAAATCAAACTCTTTAATATGTATGTCATACTTCTCCGCAAGCTGGCTTTTACATTTATCAAAAAACCATCTTCTTAATTCCACTGGTCCTGACTGTAATTCAAAATAAACCGTATAGAATTTCCGGTCATATGTTTTTAATTGTTCTTTAATCTTATTATTGTTTACAAATTCAGATAGTTCCGGATTTTCGACTATCGATGTAAGCATTGCCACCAAATGCGATTTACCACTCCCGTAATTACCAATGATGTTTCTTGCTTTGTGGACAGGCTTGACTAAGTCATCAAAAAATTCTGAAACCTGCTCTTCCAGTTTATCTGAAAAGATATAGCTGCTGACTACCTGCTTTTTACGATCTTTAGTCTTAAGTGTATCAATATCGACTACATCTTTAATCGTTTTAAAATTAAAATATCTCCCTATGGCATCATCAGGCAGATCTTCTACATCATATTCAAGGTTTTTATCTGGTGTTCTGATTGTATCTTCGTGCTTTTCGAAATCATCAGAAATTTCCTCGATGGGTACCAGATTAATATCTCTGATTTCTTTGTCGTAATGGTTTTCATTACCTAATTCTCCGTAATAAAGTCTGTTACCAAGCTTCTGTTCATCATCCAAAAACATTACTACTGAGTTTTTACCTCGTGTATTATACTTGAAAGCCTCAATGGGTGAAATCTTGGTTAAATCATCTAAGTACAGTATACTACCATGCAAAAGAATAAGTTTATCCGGCATTTTCATAAACCATTCTTTCAGCTTAGATCTCATATCAACTTCATTTTTTATCTCGTTTTCATATTCCTTTTTCAGTTTGCTAAACTCTGCTTCAATGTCTACTACCTGCCAGCCTTTATCTGTTAAATAATTAATAATCTTATCTTGCTTTTTCTTATCCCTGCCTATAATTGCAAGCAAATGATATGTGATATTTTGAGTCTGATAGATTAGAGAATTTAAGTCTTTTAGCTTTTCTTTCTGATTTTTAGCCATATAATTTCCTCCGAGAAAAATAACAATTACATTGTAACTTAACTGACAATAGATTTCCAGTCGAATGGATATATTCTCTGCAAGTTGATGATTTTTCAAAAATAATTTTTCCACTGTAGTTTACTTGTACAATTCAACACATTTATTTCTTTCATATTTATTTCATCATAAATAAAAACTTAAAATAGCACTTTAGCTAATTCTATTTCTGTTTTGATAAAAGCCAATTGTTAGAAACTTTAGAAATAAGTCAACTATATTTAATTACGAAAAATTCTCTTCTTGTAAGTAAAGCAAATATGGTTCTCAGTAGCTTATTGCATAGTGCGATCATAGCCTTCCGGTGTGACATCCCCTCTGATTTCTTTTTCAAATAATATGCCCTGAAATAATCATTGAATTTCATAACCCCAGTGGCCATAAGATATAACGCTCTCCGAAGGGATTTGTTCCCCTTTTTGGTTACTTTCCCTTTGATATTTACGCTAGTACCAGACTCCTTGAACGAGGGATCAATGCCTGCATAAGCAGAAAGTTTATTCCTGTTCTCAAATCTGTTAATATCCCTTACCTCTACAATAAAATGAGCAGCTGTGGTATTTCCTATGCCTTTGATAGAACTTAGTATTTCCATATCATCTTTTTTGGAATCGTTTATCTTATCTATAAAATCATTTGAAATCTCCTCAAGCTGGCTCTGAAGAAATTTAAGACTTTTTATATTATGCTCCACAATCTTTGCATAACCTTCTGATGATATACCTATGGAATCTAAGGCAAGTTCTTTAAATCTATCATAAGTCAAAGAAAGATTCCTGCCCTTCTTGCCCTTCGATGCTTTGTTAAACACTCCTTTCAATTTAGACTTCGGAGCCTTTCTTATACTTTCAGGGGTAGGGAATACCTCAAGGATATTAAGAATTGTATCATTGAAAATGTTGCATTCTTTGACAATCTCAGGAAATACCAAATTCAAATTCTGTTTGAGTTGGGTTTTTGTTTTGGCTATCTCTTTTACTATATTTTCCCTGAGCCTTGCCAATGCAGTCACCTCGTCCACCGAATAAGGAACAAAGCGATCTAAATATTCGATATTTTTAAATATAAACTTTCCAATTGTAACAGCATCAAGCTCATCCGTTTTTGTCTTTCTCAGGCTTGAGCCCTCAGAAAATTTTTTTATCAAAGCGGGATTAACAAGAGCTGTTTTGAAATTGTTTGCACCTAAAAAAGACAACAGGTTTATGTGATAACTGCCGGTGGATTCCATAGCAATTATGATATCCTGGTAAAAATCTAGCTTGGATTTAAACTCCTCGAATCCAGTCCTGTTCATTTCAATGCAGCCATTGTCAATGTTCTCAAGGTCACCATTGATAACTGCAAAATTGAACTTATCTTTTGATACATCAACACCGATAAAATACTTGAACATTTTTATTTTATATATCCTTAATAACCTTTGTGGCAACCACCATAACATAAAAAAAACGTAGGAGAGCTTTGATTTATTGATAAATTTATTAAGTTTTTAAAATCGATATTCTACACCAAACCCTTTTCCCTCATCATAGTCTCCAGTTCCTTGCCGGTTACTATCAAATATACCGAAGTATTTAATATTGAAGAATGGCCTAACAGTGCCTGAATATGATTCAACGGCATACCGGCATTTATTAGTTCTATTGCCCTTGTGTGCCTTAATGCATGTGGATGAACCTTATCTTTAGCAATTTCTGCTCTTTTTCCAATTTCCTGCATTTTTTTGTAGAAATTGGGCTGACTTAGTTTAAATACTTCACCTTTCATATCCGGAAACATCGCAAGATATCTTAAAAGCTCGTTTATAGCCTCGATAGGTACTGGGACAGTCCTATATATCTTTCTTCCCTTTTTCCTCTTCAGTGTTATCAGCTTTACCCTGCTGTTCCTGAAATCTATATCTTTTGTGTCATCTATGTTTAACACTTCCGATATTCTCGCCCCGGTGAATCTTAAAAACAAAAATGTGATCCAGTATTTACCGGCATTCTTTTTCTTTTTAGCCTTGTCATAATAATCCTGAAATTCCTTAGTCAGACGATTAAGTTCATCCTCTTCAAAATATTTTATCTTGCTTGCTTCTTCTGCTAACTGAGGAAGACCCGGAATTTGAATATTAGCCACCGGCAGTCACCAATTTAAAAGCTTCTTTTCTTTTGTTATTAATCCTTTTGTCCAAACACTCTTCGCAGACAAATTCACCAGAATTCACCAAATCACCCAATTCAGGCGTAAAGTACCTTAATTTATAATTACTCTTTTTCTGGCCACAGTCTGTACAAGCAATATCTTTGTTCATAGCACACTCTCCTTTTATGCTTTCCTAAGTTTTTCCCCGCAGTATTTGCAGGCATATTCAGCTTCTTTACGTTTAATGCGGTTATGTCTAATTGAGCTTAGTTTATATGTGTTGCACCCGCATTTATAAAAATACCCTTTAACTTTTCTTGCTTTTGTTGTGGGCATATTATGAGTGGTTTTCGGATTATCCAGCCCCAGAGTCCTGGCTACATATTTCCACTCTTTACCGTGAGGCTTTGCATTAGGCGATATAGAAAAAGTCACAAAATGTGCAACTTCGTGAACCAAGACTTCATTAGTCATTTTTTCCGGATATTTTAAACAGAGTTCTTTGTTTAACCTGATCTCTTTTTTAGCAGGATTGACTATTCCTGCTCTTTGACCTTTTAGATTATATGAAATTTTCAGGTTGGATATATCAACACCGAATTTTGATTGAGCTAACCTATTCAATTCATCTCTTTTTTCAATAATTTCATGTTTAAAATAACTGCTAATTTCCTGCAATTTTTTACCTTTATTAATATTAATACATATTGTAATAATATACTTTAATGCCAAAAAAATCAAGTGTTTTTTGACAGATATTTTGCTTTTATTACTTATTATACAGGGATTGAATCGGAATTAATTTATCTATATGATTATAACTAAAATCATATAGTTAGTCATTATAACAATATTTTTTAATTAGATGTACTTTTTTTCGTATTTCAATAATAATTATTCAGATACGAAAATTACAGGCATTTTGATTTTTGGAATGTTATAAACAAAGATGCAAAGTCGAGAGATCTCTTTCAAATAATATAATATAATATACTATACAAATATGCGTGTGTGCTTAATTCATCCAGACCTACAAATCAAATGACCTATACAACCTCTAAAACCATTACGACTTCTACAATATTAAAAATATATATCTTAACCGTCAAACTCGTCACGTATTCTGGCAAACTCTTTTTCCAACGCCATAAACGCTTCCGCCACATCAGGATCAAAATGCGTACCGGTATCTTTTTGAATAATCTCCACCGTTTTTTCATGGGGGAAAG
>NZ_JAXKVW010000015.1 GCF_036172515.1 Flexistipes sp. | reverse complement strand
AACTCAAAAAGGACTCATTCAGCTATTGAATACAATACTCCGAGAGAGAAACTGGAACTATATTATAAAGAAATGGAGCAATGTGCTTAACTTTTTGTGTAGAAAAAGGTGGAAAGTCCACTACTTCACTATCTCACTATCTCACTATCTCACTATCTCACTAAACTAATAAAAGTACCCTAACCAATCAGTTGTTATTTGTATTGATAAGAGAAATATTTCATATTGAGATTATCAAAATATGTTTTAAAATTTATTTTGACAAAATGTGTAAAAAATTGTATACAGAATACAAAAAGCGAGGGGTTAGCTATGTTAAAAGAATACGAAGATCATGTTCAGGAAAGAGAGAAGCTCGGTATACCGCCTTTGCCTCTTTCACCGGAGCTGACAAAAGAAGTATGCGAAAAGCTGGAAAATCCTGAAGATAAGAAAGAACAGGATTATCTTTTATATCTTCTCAAGGAGAGGGTTGCGCCAGGTGTGGATCCGGCTTCTAAAGTTAAGGCTGAATGGCTCAATAAAGTAGCGACAGGCGAAGTGAAATCTCCTGCAGTATCAGCAGAAGATGCTGTTGATATTCTGGGAACAATGCTTGGCGGATACAATGTCCAGTATTTGGTTGAGCTGCTTAAAGATGATAAACTTGGTAAAAAAGCTGCTGAAGCTTTGAAGACAACAATTCTTGTTTATGATGCTTTCGATGATGTTTTAGAATTGTCCAAATCCAATTCAAATGCGAAAGAGGTAATAAAATCCTGGGCTGAAGGTGAATGGTTTACATCTAAGCCCGATTTTCCAAAAGAGATGAAGCTCAAAGTATATAAAGTTGAGGGTGAGACTAATACAGATGATTTTTCACCGGCTAAACATGCCTGGAGCCGTCCTGATATCCCTATGCATGCTCTTGCTATGGGAGAATCGAGATTTCCCGAAGGCAATGAAACGATTAAAAAATTTCGTGAAGAAGGTTACAAAGTTGCCTTTGTCGGCGACGTTGTAGGAACAGGATCTTCCAGAAAATCTGCATGTAACTCTGTGATGTGGCACATCGGTGAAGATATTCCCAATGTTCCCAATAAAAGGAATGCCGGTGTTGTTATAGGCGGACTTATTGCTCCGATTTTTTTTAATACCACTGAGGATTCAGGGGGTCTGCCTGTAATGTGTGATGTGACAGGCATGAATACTGGTGATGTTATTATCCTTGATTTTGAAAAGGGGGAAGTCCGCAAAGATGACGGCACCGTCTTAACAAATTTTGAACTTAAACCGAAAACTTTAAGAGATGAATATAAGGCCGGAGGCAGACTGAATCTGATTATCGGCCGTTCTCTTACCAACAAGGCCAGGGCAGCTCTTGGTATGAATGAGTCCGAACTGTTTATCAAACCGGACAATCCGAAACCAAAGCCGGGACAGGCCTATTCCCTTGCTCAAAAGATTGTTGGTAAAGCCTGCGGCGAAGCCGGTGTTCTTCCGGGAACTTCCTGTGAGCCCAAAATGACAACTGTAGGTTCGCAGGATACAACGGGGCCGATGACTGCGGATGAATTGAAAGAACTTGCATGTTTGAAATTTCAGACTGATTTGTTTATGCAGTCTTTCTGCCATACTGCTGCATATCCCAAGTCAGCCGATGTGAAAATGCACAAGAGCCTTCCGGATTTTATTACCGAAAGGGAAGGTGTTGCTCTGAAGCCGGGTGACGGTGTTATCCACTCCTGGCTAAACAGACTGCTTCTTCCGGATACGGTTGGTACAGGCGGTGATTCCCATACCAGATTTCCCATAGGCATTTCTTTTCCTGCAGGTTCCGGATTGGTTGCTTTTGCCGGTGCACTTGGCTTTATGCCTCTTGATATGCCAGAGTCAGTTCTTGTGAAATTTAAAGGAGAATTAAATCCTGGTATAACATTAAGGGATGTAGTGAATGCCATTCCCTATTTTGCAATACAGGAAGGTCTTCTTACTGTAGAAAAGGCCGGTAAAAAGAATATTTTTAACGGTCGCATCGTTGAAATGGAAGGACTGCCTGATTTGACTGTTGAGCAGGCTTTTGAATTGACCGATGCTTCAGCGGAAAGATCGGCTGCAGGGGCTACTATGAAACTTTCCGAAGACAGTGTTGCAGAGTATCTTAAGAGTAATATTGCCCTCATGAAGAAAATGATTGAAGACGGCTATCAGTACGCAGATACATTGAAAAAGAGGATTGAAGACTGTGAAAAATGGCTTGAGAAGCCTGAACTGCTTGAGAGGGATAAGGATGCGGAATATGCCGCAGTCCTTGAAATAGATCTGAATGATATAAAAGAACCGATTCTTGCCTGTCCCAATGATCCGGATGATGTCAAGCTGCTTTCCGAAGTTGCCGGGACCAATATAGATGAGGTTTTTGTGGGATCCTGCATGACCAATATCGGACACTTCAGAGCCGCTGGAAAAATATGGGAAGGTGAGAAATATCCTCAGACGAGAATCTGGGTGACTCCCCCTACTAAAATGGATGAAGCAAAGCTCAAAGAGGAAGGTTACTATTCAATTTATTCTCAAATAGGAGCCAGGGTTGAAATACCCGGTTGTTCACTTTGTATGGGTAATCAGGCCAGAGTGAGACCTGAGACAAATGTGCTGTCAACATCTACCAGAAATTTTGATAACAGAATCGGGGACGGGGCACAGGTTTATCTCGGTTCTGCTGAGCTTACTGCAATAACCGGACTTTTGGGTAAATTGCCTTCAGTTGATGATTATATGGACATTATCAATAAAAAGGTAACTCCTAATAAAGAGGAAATTTACAAATATCTTGAGTTTGACAAAATGGGGAAAGTAAAACTCACTTATTCGTAAAAAAAAAAGCCGCCAAAAGGCGGCTTTTTTTGTAGTCCTGCCGTTAAAGCGAATACTATTATAAAAGGTTATTTCACCAAAGACCCGGATATGAAATGCGTTGGTGATAAAGAGCTCTTAGACAAGATATCGCTATTACAAACTATGATATTAATTTGAAAGTATATTATTCGTTAAAAAACACGTATGTGTCATTTTGTGATGATTCTTTTATAGAAAGGCTGGGAGAGAAAAATATGTGTCAATGAAATGTTAAACAAAAGAAAGTGTGCTTTGCATGCTAAATTTTTATACTTTAAAAAATAAATACTGTTTTGTTATTAATCTTCTCAATATTCCTTGACAAAAACCGGTATGTTCTGTATATGGTATACAGTATACAGAGTTGTGTGTATGCTGTTCCTTTTTTCAGGGATAAAGGCATTTTGTAACATTATTTTAGAAGTTATTTAAATTAGTCATAAAACATGAAAAATAAGGAGAGAATATGGCAGCAGAAAAGCAAAAAATTGTTTGGACAGAAATCGATGAAGCGCCGGCTTTGGCGTCTTATTCACTTCTTCCTATTGTGAGGAAGTTTCTTGAATCAGCAGGAATTGATATTGAAGCCGTTGATATTTCACTTGCCGGAAGGATAATAGCAAATTTTCCGGATTATCTGAAAGAAGATCAGAGGATACCAGATTATCTTTCCCAACTTGGTGAGTTAGCTCTTAAACCCGAAGCAAACATTATCAAACTGCCCAATATCAGTGCTACAATACCTCAGCTCAGGGCAGCAATAGAGGAGCTGCAAAATAAAGGCTTCAATGTCCCGGATTATCCCTGGGATCCTCAGAATGAAGAAGAGAGAAAAATCCAGGAAAGGTATGGTAAAGTACTCGGAAGTGCTGTTAATCCTGTTCTCAGACAGGGCAATTCCGACCGCAGACCGCCACTTGCTGTTAAAAAGTTTGCTAAGAAATATCCCAAGTCAATGGGCTTACCACTTCTTGACTGGGATAAAGACTCCAAAACTCATGTTGCACATATGGACGAAGGCGATTTCTATGCCAATGAAAAGTCCGTGACAACTGAAAAGAAGAAAGGTTTTAAAATTGAGTTTCAGGATGAAACAGGCAATACAAAGGTGTTGAAAGACGGCCTTGAAGCCCTTGATGGGGAAGTTCTCGACGGAACTTTTATGAGCAAGAAGAAGCTCCGTGAATTTTATGAAAAGCAGGCACAGGACGCTAAGGAAAAAGGGGTTCTTTTATCTCTTCATCTGAAAGCCACTATGATGAAGGTGTCTGATCCTATCCTTTTTGGTCACTGTGTTTATGTATACTTTAAAGATGTATTTGAAAAACATGCAAAGACATTTGATGAACTTGGAGTAGATCCAAACTATGGATTGGCCGACCTTTATTCAAAGCTGGAAAAGCTTCCGGCAGACAAGAAGAAAGAGATTGAAGACGATATAAATGCTGTTTACAAAAAACGTCCTGAGCTGGCAATGGTGGATTCGGGCAAGGGAATTACTAATCTTCATGTGCCCAATGATATCATTATCGATGCTTCTATGCCCGTTGTTGTTCGTGACGGTGGAAAAATGTGGGGACCTGATGATGATCAGCATGATACAAAGGCTATGATTCCCGACAGATGCTACGCAGGGGTTTATCAGGAAGCCATTGCTGATTGCCAGAAAAATGGAAAATTTGACAGAGCTACTATGGGGAGTGTCCCCAATGTCGGTCTGATGGCTCAGAAAGCTGAAGAGTACGGATCCCATCCCACTACTTTTGAAATCCCTTCCAATGGTAAGGTTAAAGTTGTCGATGAAGACGGCAATGTTATGATGGAGCACGATGTTGAAGAAGGCGATGTTTGGAGAATGTCCAGAGTTAAAGATATTCCTGTCAGAGACTGGGTTAAACTCGCAGTGGACAGATCAAGGGCAAGCGGAGCTCCTGCAGTATTCTGGCTGGATGAAAACAGGGCACACGACGCTCAGCTTATCAAAAAAGTAAACGAATATCTGAAGGAACATGATACAGACGGCCTTGATATCAGAATTATGGCTCCGGTTGAAGCCATGAAGTTCTCGCTTAAGCGTATAAGAGAAGGTAAAGATACAATTTCAGTAACGGGTAATGTTCTCCGTGACTATCTTACCGATCTTTTTCCAATACTTGAACTGGGAACCAGCGCCAAGATGCTTTCAATTGTTCCGCTTTTAAACGGCGGAGGGCTTTTTGAAACAGGAGCCGGCGGTTCTGCGCCTAAACATGTTCAGCAGTTTCTCAGAGAAGGGCATCTAAGATGGGATTCTCTTGGTGAGTTTACAGCTCTCGGTGCCTCCCTTGAGCATCTGAGTAAAGTTTTTGACAATAAAAGAGCTCAACTTCTTGCTGATACGCTGAACGAAGCTGTTGAAAAATTTCTTGAAAATGAAAAGTCACCATCCAGAAAAGTTTATGAACTTGATAACAGGGGCAGTCATTTTTACTTCGCTATGTATTGGGCAGAAGCTCTGGCAAAGCAGGATGAAGATAAAGATTTAAAAGATAACTTTGCACCTGTTGCTGAAAAGATGAAGCAAAATGAAGAAAGCATTATAGATGAATTGAACAATAAGGCTCAGGGCAAACCTGTTGATATAGGCGGATATTTCAGACCCGATCTGGAGAAGGCATTTAAAGCAATGCGTCCCAGTGAGACGCTTAATTCTATAATCGATTCAATATAACGGTGTAATTTGTTATCGGAGCCGGTTTTATCCGGTTCCGATAAAACAAAAATAAAGGGGGCAGAATTATGGCTTTTAAGAGACCTAAAATAGCACTGATCGGTGGCGGTCAGATAGGCGGGGTACTTGCGCAACTGTCAGCTCTTAGAGAGTTAGGCGATGTAGTGATGTTTGATATCGTTGAAGACATGCCACAGGGCAAGACTCTGGATATCGCAGAAGCTTCCAGGGTTGACGGCTTTGATGTTGAGTTAAAAGGTACCAATGAGTACAAAGGTATTGAAGGCTCAGATGTTGTTATAGTTACAGCTGGTTTGCCGAGAAAACCGGGTATGAGCAGAGATGATCTTCTTACAAAAAATGCCGGCATTATGAAACAGGTGGCAGAGGGCATAAGAGAGCATGCTCCTGATTCATATGTGATTGTTATCTCCAATCCTTTGGATGCTATGGTTACCCTTATGAAAGAAGTTACAGGTTTTCCCACAAACAGGGTTTTCGGTCAGGCCGGAGTGCTCGATTCTTCAAGATTTTCCTCTTTTATTGCGTGGGAGCTTGGAGTTTCCGTGAAAGATGTTAATGCTCTTGTAATGGGCGGTCACGGTGATACTATGGTGCCGTTAATAAGATATGCTAATGTAAACGGTGCACCTGTTATGGAGCTGCTTGAAAGAAAGTATGGAGATGCCAATAAGGCGAAAGAAGTTATGGACGCAATAGTTGACAGAACGAGAAAAGCCGGCGGCGAAGTCGTTGGTCTCCTGAAAACAGGTTCCGCTTTTTACTCTCCTGCCTCTGCTGCTATTGCTATGACAGAAGCACTTCTCAGAGATCAGAAGAGAGTTCTCCCTGTTTGTGCATTTCTTCAGGGTGAGTACAACGTAAATGACATGTATCTGGGAGTTCCTGCTATAATCGGCGGCGACGGTGTTGAAAAGGTTGTCGAGTTAAGCCTTAATGAAGAAGAAGGCAAAATGCTGGATAACTCAGTAGATGCTGTTAAAAAACTGCTTGAGGACATGAAGAGACTCGGTTTCTTATAAATTTACAGGGCATACAGCCCTGTAAATTTTTAGTTAACTAATGCACAAATAGTTAACTAAGTTGCTTATATGTAAGAATTATTTCTTGATTTGCCTGGTGATAAGTGCTACCTACAAAAGTTGTACCAAAATAAAACAAGAGGTAGGTAGCTATGGACATTCATGAACATCAGGCAAAGGAAATTTTCAGGAAATACGGTGTACCCACACCTAACGGGTACGTTGTTTACAAGCCGGACAATGCCGTAAAGGTAGCCCAGCAGCTGGGAGGGGACCTTGATGTATGGGTTGTGAAAGCCCAGATTCATGCCGGCGGCAGAGGGAAAGCCGGAGGAGTTAAGTTAGCCAAATCCACGGAAGAGGTTGGGCTGCTTGCAAAAGAGATGCTCGGAAGCACACTTGTTACGCATCAGACAGGTGCGAACGGAAAGAAAGTTAACAGGATTTATATAGAAGAAGGCGTAAACATTGAAAAGGAATTTTATCTGGGTATGGTTCTTGACAGATCTAAAGAAATGCCGGTTATGATGGCTTCTTCCGAAGGCGGAATAGATATCGAAGAAGTTGCTGATAAATCTCCTGAAAAAATAGTCAAAGTGGCTATTAACCCTACCATTGGATTCAGAGGTTTTTACGGTAGGAAACTTGCTTTTGGATTAGGTCTGCCCAGAGATCAGGTAAATAAGTTTATAAAGTTTGCTGAATCCATATACAATGTATATATGGACTATGATGCCAGTTTAATAGAGATTAACCCCCTTGTCCTGACAAAAGATAAAACGTTCATTGCATTAGATGCCAAGATGAGTTTTGATGATAACTCTCTCTACAGACAGCCGGAAATTTTGACAATGAGGGATTTGACAGAAGAAGAGCCTGTTGAGGTTGAGGCAAACAAGCACGGATTAAGCTATGTTAAACTTGATGGTAATGTAGGGTGCATGGTGAATGGAGCCGGTCTTGCTATGTCCACTATGGATATAATTAAGCATGAAGGCGGCACCCCTGCCAACTTTTTGGATGTCGGCGGCGGAGCCAATGCTGAAACAGTAGCAAAAGGTTTTGAAATCATTCTCAGTGACCCTAATGTGAAATCTATTTTTGTTAATATTTTCGGTGGGATTGTACGATGTGACAGAGTTGCTCAGGGTATTCTTGAAGCAGCTAAGATTACCAATGTTAATGTTCCTGTTGTTGTCAGGCTGGACGGAACAAATGCTGAAGAGGCTCAGGAAATACTTGCAAATTCCGGTATAAAGAATATTATTGCTGCTGATTCGATTGCCGATGGTGCAAGAAAAGCTATCAGCGCTGTCAGGGGGAATTAATCATGAGTATACTGGTAGATAAAAATACAAAAGTTATAGTTCAGGGATTTACAGGCAAAGAAGGAACATTCCACGCTCAGCAGTGTATTGAGTATGGTACAAATATTGTGGGTGGTGTGACACCGGGAAAAGGCGGCAGTGAACATATGGACCTGCCTGTTTTTAATACGGTAACTGAAGCTGTTTCAGCAACCGGTGCTACAGTCTCCATGGTTTTTGTTCCGCCTGCTTTTCTTGCTGATGCAATAATGGAGGCAGCTGATTCCGGTATTGAGTTGGTAGTTGCAATAACTGAAGGAACACCTGTTACTGATATGCTTGACACAAAAGAATATCTGAAGCATAGAAAGGTAAAAATGATAGGACCCAATTGTCCCGGTGTTATAACATCGGAGGAATGCAAAATTGGAATTATGCCCGGCTTTATATTTAAAAAAGGTAAGGTAGGGCTTATTTCTAAATCCGGAACACTGACGTATGAAGCAAGTAATCAGATTGTAAAAGAGGGACTTGGTATTTCAACTGCTGTTGGCATAGGCGGTGATCCTATAATAGGTATGAGCTACAAGGAACTTTTATGGGAATTTGAACAGGACAGTGAAACCGAATGCATAGTGATGATAGGTGAAATCGGCGGTACCTTGGAGATAGATGCTGCTGAATATATAAGAGAAAATATATCAAAGCCTGTTATTGCTTTCATTGCAGGCCAGACTGCTCCCAAAGGTAAAAGAATGGGACATGCCGGTGCGATAATTTCCGGCAGCAAGGGTACTGCAAAAGAGAAAATGGATGCACTGAGTTCCGCAGGTGTACATGTAGTGCACAGTCCGGCGGATATAGGAAATACAGTTGCAAAAATTATTGGTAAATAAAGGAGATGTAAATGGCAAAAGCAGAGAAAATTGTAATTCACACAGACTGGTGTAAAGGCTGTGAAATTTGTGTCGAGTTATGCCCGACCAATGCTTTGGAAATGCAGGATTTTAAAGCTGTTGTTAAAGATCTTGAAAAATGCATTGCCTGTATGCAGTGTGAGCTGAGATGTCCTGATTTTGCAATTGAAGTTTATAAGAAAGAATCATAAAGGAGGATTTACGTGGCTAAAAAAGTAGATTTTATGATGGGTAACCATGCAGTTGCTGAAGGTGCTTTATATGCCGGATGCAAGTTTTTTGGAGGGTACCCCATAACCCCTTCAACTGAAGTTGCCGAACGCATGGCGGAAAGACTGCCTAAGGTGGGAGGCAGATTTATACAGATGGAAGATGAAATTGCAGCAATGGCATCTGTTGTAGGTGCTTCGCTAGCTGGTTCCAAAAGTCTTACCGCTACAAGCGGTCCCGGTTTTTCTCTGAAACAGGAAAATCTTGGATATGCCTGTTTGACTGAGATACCTGTAGTAGTAGTGGATGTTATGAGGGGCGGACCTTCAACAGGTATGCCCACAGGACCCAGCCAGTCTGATATTATGCAGGCAAAATGGGGTACACATGGCGATCACCCAATAATTGCAGTAACTCCTGCTTCCGTTCAGGAGCAGTTTGATGAAACAGTAAGGGCATTTAACCTTTCTGAAAAGTACAGGTGTCCCGTAGTAGTTCTGACTGATGCGATTATCGGTCAGATGATGGAATCTCTGACTATACCTGAAAAAGGTGGTATGGAAATAGTTGACAGAGAAATGCCGACATGTAAACCGGAAGAATTTTTACCTTATGATATGAGCAAAGATGTTAATCCATTACCGCCTTTTGGTAAAGGATACAGATTTCATGTTACCGGTCTTCACTATGATGAAACCGGCTTCCCCACTAATGACCCTGTTCTTCATACTAAAAACACCAAAAGAATTATAGAAAAGCTGGAAAAAAATTATGATGATATAGTCCAAGTAGATGAATTTATGACAGATGATGCTGAAGTTCTTGTTTTTGCAATTGGCGTTAGTGCCAGATCTGCTAAACACGCTGTTCTGGAAGCCAGAAATAATGGAATAAAGGCTGGTCTCATGAGACCGCTGACAATTTGGCCGTTCCCGGAAAAACATCTGGAAAAGATTCTTTCTAAGAATAATATAAAAGGTATTGTGGTTCCGGAAATGAATCTGGGACAGATGACTCTGGAAGTTGATAAAGTAGCCAGGGGTCGCTGTAAAGTGGAAGGTCTCTACAGCCTTATGGTTGATCCAATCCTTCCTGCTGATATTCTTGAGAAAATTAGGAGGTTTGCTTAAATGGCTTATAATTATAGTAAATATTTAAGAAATGAAAAACTCCCTCATATCTGGTGCCCGGGCTGCACATATGGGATAGCTTTAAAGTCAATGATAAGAGCAATTGATGGATTAGGCTGGGAAAAAGATGATATAGTTGTAACCTCCGGTATAGGTTGTGTGAGCCGTATGCCCGGCTATATGGATTTTAACACTCTTCACACAACGCACGGCAGGTCGATAGCTTTTGCAACAGGTGTGAAACTTGCAAACCCTGAGCTTAAAGTTATTGCTTTAGGCGGTGACGGTGACATGACTGCTATTGGCGGTAATCACTTTATACATGTATGCAGAAGAAATATTGATATGACCGTTTTTGTTTTTAATAACAATATCTACGGTATGACAGGAGCTCAATACTCTCCAACCACACCTCGTGGATCATGGGCTGCAACGGCACCTTACGGAATGCCCGAAAGTAATTTTGACATTACAGAGCTGGCTATTGGTTCAGGTGCAAGTTTTGTTGCCAGGACAACTTCGTATCATACGCCGCATTGTGAAAAAATGGTTAAAGAAGCTCTTCAGCACAAAGGACTTAGTGTGGTTGAAATTATTAGTGCTTGTCCTACTGGTTTCGGAAGAAAAAATAAATTTAAAACACCGACTTCAATGCTTGTGGACATGAAAGAAAGAGCAGTAAATATACAGAAAGCTGCGAAAATGTCCGATGAGGAAATGGAAGGAAAATATAAAATCGGTGTACTGCATAAAGAAGAAAGACCGGAACATGTCGAAACATATGATTCTGTAGTCGGATTTCAAAAAGGGGTGTGAATATGGGAAGAATAGATGTTAGGTTAAGTGGTTCAGGCGGCCAGGGGATGATTACATCCGGAGCCATATTGGGCGGTGCTGCAGTGTATGACAATAAAAACGCTGTACAAACAAAATCATACGGCCCCGAAGCGCGGGGTGGTGCTGCAAGAGCCGAGGTTGTAATCAGCGATGAAGAAATTAATTTTGTTAAAGTGTTAAAGGCGAATATCCTGGTTGCACTTACACAGGAAGCGGCCGACAAGTTTTCAAGTGAAGTCGTGGATGACGGTATCGTAATTGTGGATGACATGCTTGTGAAGAAAAAGCCTTCAGGAAATTTTAAACTTTACTCTTTCCCTATTGTAAAAGCAGCTGCTGAAGATGTGGGTAAATCGATGGTTGCCAATATTGTAACCCTCGGTGTGCTTAATGAAATTGCACAAATTGTGGACTTTGACTCGCTGGAAAAAGCGATTCTTGCTAAAGTACCCAAAGGAACCGAAGAATTGAACAAAAAGGCCCTTCAAGTCGGTAAAGAACTTGTTAAAAACAATTGATACAAAGCCCGCTGAAAAAGCGGGCTTTTTTTGGAGTAATAACGGATGAATGATTTTCTTCAAAGCAAGGAATACAAAAGATGCGTTTTTCTCTGTTCCCGCAGGGCTATGCTTGAAAATGAACTACTTTTAAGGAAATTCGCTTTGGAATACGTTCCTGAGCATTACACCATCGATGAAGTAAGTGAGTTAAACTTATTTCTCAACGATATTTTCGATAATGACCTTTTTGATGTGATTATGGGCAGAAAAAAGGCTTCAGAGTTTAAAGACCAATACAACGAAAGGTTTCTCCATGATATTGAGAAATTCGCTTATAATGAATATTATTCTAAGTAAGATGCGAAACGCGTAATAGGATATATTTAACGTTCAATGTTATTAAAAGTAAGCAGTTATTTATTGTTATTCTTTGTTATTCGTGGTTATTAACTGGGAGAAACAGCCCTGCCTGCATGTGAAATAAGGTGCTTAAAACTTAGCACTTAATACATAACACTAATACACTCAACAAATTACCATCTCACTATTTTACAATCTGACTCCCTCACTAATAAAAAAAGCGGGCTAAATGCCCGCCTTCTTTATTTAATATTGTCTCTCCATTAGCATCTTTCTGATTCCCACAATTGATTTGGTAGGGTTTAATTCTTTAGGGCATGCCTCAACACAGTTGTAAATGGTATGACATCTCCATACACCGTGTTTATCATTTAAAATAGGCAGTCTTACATCAGAGCCTTCATCCCTTGAGTCAACAAGATATCTGTAAGCTCTCAGAAAAGCGTTCGGACCCAAATAGTCCTTATCAGCCCAGTAGGAAGGGCATGAAGATGAACAGCATCCGCATGCGATACATTCGTAAAGTCCATCTAATTTCCTTCTGTCTTCCGGTGACTGATACATTTCTTTGTCAGGAATTGCACTTCTTCTGATAAGATAAGGTTTAACGGTAATGAACTTATTGAAAAAGTCCTCAACGTCTGTAACCAAGTCTCTTATCACTTTCATACCCGGAAGCGGCTGAACAGTGATGTGATCGGTTCCCAGCTCTTCAATTTTTGTGATACAGGAAAGCATATTTACGCCGTTGATGTTTAAACCGTCGGAACCACAAACGCCTTCCCGGCATGACCTTCTGAAGGAGAAAGTTGTATCGTGCTCCCACTTAATCTGGTTAAGTGCTTCAAGCATGAGCATACCTTCCTTCCTTATTTCAACATTATATGTTTCGTAATAAGGCTCTTTATCCTTTTCCGGATCGTATCTGAAAACTTCTATATTGACATATTTACTCATTTTCTCACCCTCCCTGCTTAATATACTCTTGGTTTTGGTTTAAACATTTCGACAGTCAGAGGTTTCAACCTGACATCCCGGTATTCCACAGAGAATGTGCCATCCTCGTTGTAAAATACTTCCGTATGCTTCAAGTATTTATCATCATCCCTGTCAGGATAGTCATCTCTATAGTGTCCACCTCTGGATTCTTCCCTCTGGAGGGCTGCACGTGTATGTGCCTCTGCGACCATGAGCATGTTGTTGAGTTCCAAGGCCTCAATGAGCTCAAGGTTAAACACTGTAGATTTATCATCAACTTTATAATCTTTCATTTTTTCTTTAAGTTCTAATATTTTATCCAGTGCATTTGTCATGCCTTCTTCGGTTCTGAAAACGGAGACATTGGTTTGCATTGTTTCAACAAGGTCCTGATAAATCTCGTTGAATGTATGCTTGCCGTTTGCATTGGCATATTTTTCCATTGTATCTATACCGAATTTACCTGCATTTTCCGGAAGAGCCACATACTGGTTTTCCTTAGCCCATTTTGCTGCTTCTTCTCCGGCCGTCCTTCCGAATACGACAAGGTCAAGTAGAGAGTTTGTGCCCAGTCTGTTAGCTCCGTGTACTGAAGCAGAAGCAATCTCACCCGCAGCAAAAAATCCGGGAACAGTGTCTTCAGGGTCTGAGCCTCTTGCTTTTACCACCTGCGTTTTATAGTTCGTTGGAATTCCACCGTTTTGGTAGTGAGCTGTGGGAACAACCGGAATCGGTTCTTTTGTGCAGTCAACACCTGCAAAAACAAGTGCCAATTCGTGAATACCCGGAAGTTTTTCCATAATAACATCTGCGCCAATATGATCTATTTTCAGGAGTATATGATCTTTATTGGGGCCAACACCTCTTCCTTCCAGAATTTCTTTTGCCATCGATCTTGAGACAATATCTCTCGGAGCGAGATCTTTAATGGTAGGTGCGTATTTCTCCATAAATCTTTCGCCGTTTGCATTAAGAAGAATACCACCTTCACCTCTAACACCTTCGGTTATAAGGTTTCCTGCGCCATAAAGACCCGTTGGGTGAAACTGGGTAAATTCTGCATCACTCCAGGAAAACCCTGCTCTCATTGCCAGTGCAAGACCGTCACCTGTATTGATATGTGCGTTTGAGTTTGTTTGATAAATTCTGCACATTCCACCTGAGGCAAAAACTACAGATTTTGCATGAAATACATGATATCCACCGTCTTTCATATCCCAGCAGATAACACCGTTCACAGCCCCATCATTTGTAATAAGTTCTAGTGCGTAGAATTCACTGAAAAACTGAGTTCCCTGTTCAACAGATTTTTCGTAAAGCGTCTGCAGCATTGCATGGCCTGTCCTGTCAGCAGCGTAGCAGGCTCTTTTAACAGCCTTTTTCCCGAAATTCGAAGTGTGACCGCCAAACGGTCTTTGGGCGATTTTTCCTTCTTCTGTTCTGCTGAATGGCAGACCTATATGCTCCAGTTCAATAATTCTCTGTGGAGCAAGTTTTGTCATATATTCGCATGAATCCTGATCAGCCAGGTAATCACTTCCTTTTATAGTATCATACATATGCCAGAGCCAGTGGTCCTCTTCCATATTACCAAGAGAAGCTGAAATGCCGCCCTGTGCAGAAATTGTATGGCTTCTTGTGGGATAGACCTCAGAAATTACAGCAGTGCTGACATACTGGGAAGCTACCTGAGCAGCGTTAAGACCTGCACCGCCAGCTCCCAAAACAATTACATCAAACTTGTGGTACTCTATTTTTGCAGACATATTTATTACCCCTCTCAAAAGATTTTTACATCATTGATGCCACAGATAATGCTAGAAATCCGACCGTTAAACCTACAATCCAGTAAATCCCAAACAGAATTGCACGCCACGTACTGTTTGACACATAATCATCGGTTATCATTTTAAAGCCGTTCATTGTGTGGAAAACTCCGAAAATAAACAGCGGACCCAGTACTATTTTTTGAAGCCCCCAGGCTCCTGTACTAAGCATAGAGAAAAAATGTATGAAAATAACAACTATCATTATAACTCCGGAAATTCTCTGCAACAGCCATTCAAAAACACCGCTGTCACTGGAGCCTACAAATTTATAAGGTTTCATCTAATCCCTCCTTATGAAAATATTGGAATAGCGCCTAAAATAGACACGACTACCGTTAAGAAAATTACAACCATGAACTGTTTGCTGAACATTCCTTCCTCGGCACCGGAAGAAAAATCGATCAGAACTATCCTGAATCCGTTAAAAGCATGATAAGCGAAAAATATTAAAACTAATATTCTCGCTACCGGGTTAGCCGTAAGGCTTGTAAACCAGCCGGCAACGCCTGATTTTGCAAGAATATGGAAAATCAGGTATAGACCAATGATAACACCGGTGATTCTGTGAAGCAGCCATGCCACCATTCCGGTGTGTTTCCGATAGGAAACTTTTTTTGGGTAGGTGACTAAGTCTCGTCTTGGCATTTTACACCCCTTATATTTTATTTTACAAACAACGTTAATTTATCAATATGCTTTTTAACACAAATTATAAAGTGTGTCAATGTTGTTGTATACAATATACAAACTTAAGCGGAGTCCGGTGCAATTTATTGCTTTAATCTATAATGGTCATTGGATGTACAAACATTCTCGTTCAGGTAAACGCTGTTTTATTTAGCAGGTAAATGAGATTTAAGTTATATTTTGCATATTTTGAATAAATCTGAAAGCAGGACTTCAGCCCTGTAGATGTAGGTGACTTTGTTTGAAACAAAATGTATCCCCACTGCATCTTCTCCTAATCCGGCGGGAGAAGAAAGTCCTGAGCACCGAGCACATAAGAATTTATGTGCTCGGTGCTCAGATAGGATAGGGTACTTATTCAAAACTTTTGTTACGAAAATTTCTCAATAAATGTTTATAATAAAAAATTATTACTCACTTAATAAAAGCATTGCAATTAATCTCAGCTTTGATATATTTTCTTTGTTGTTACTTCGCGTAAGGAATTCGGGGTTATCATTGTTCAGTTTTTCAAACAAAATTAATCAAAAATTCCATGCCGATTGCCGGAATCACCAGTTGAGGTTGATTTCTTGAGTTGCAAATATATTTGTGACTATTAAACGGTAGGTAAGATTGCACATTTAAAAAATGTTCAATTTCTTATTAATATTAAATAAAGTAGAGGTAGAAAAGTATGCAGCAAAATCATTCGTTTGATGAGTTAGGACTATCGGAAAATTTGTTAAAATCTGTAAAAAAGAAGGGCTTTGAAGAGCCGACACCTATACAGGCACAGGTTATTCCAACGTTAATGAAAAGTGAGAAAGATGTTGTCGGTCAAGCACAGACCGGGACAGGAAAAACCGCCGCTTTCGGTTTGCCAATCATGGACAGGATTGTATCCGATGAGAAAAGGGTTAAAACATTGATATTGGCACCTACCAGGGAATTGGCCATCCAGGTCTCTGAAGAATTAAATTCCCTGAAAGGTAAAAAGAAACTGAAAATTGTTCCTATATACGGAGGACAGTCAATTGAACTTCAGCTCAAGCGGTTGAGCAGCGGAGCAGATATTGTAGTTGGAACGCCGGGAAGGGTCATTGATCACCTTAACAGAAGAACTCTGGATATTTCAAAATTGGATTATCTGGTTCTGGATGAGGCGGATGAAATGCTCAATATGGGGTTTATCGAAGATATTGAGTCTATTTTAAAAAGAGCTAATCCTGATAAGCGGATGCTTCTTTTTTCAGCCACTATGCCGAGAGAAATTTTAAATATTGCCAAAAGATTCATGGGTGAGTTTGAAATTTTCAGGACAAAAAGCGAAGAGCTCGCCGCCGGACTGACGGAGCAGATATATTTTGAGGTGAGGGAACCGGATAAATTTGAAGCATTGTGCAGAATCAGAGATATGGAAAAGGAATTTTACGGTATTATTTTCTGTCGTACGAAAGTTGATGTAGATAGACTTGCAAATAAGCTGATTGACAGAGGATATAATGCTGAAGCCCTGCATGGGGACATATCTCAGCACCAGCGGGAAAGAATTCTGAAAAAATTCAGGAACAAACAGGTCAATATGCTTGTTGCAACGGATGTGGCAGCAAGAGGTATCGATATTCAGGACTTGACTCATGTAATAAATTATGCACTTCCTCAGGATCCCGAAGCTTATATACATCGAATCGGAAGGACGGGTAGAGCCGGAAAAGAAGGCACCGCTATTACCTTTGTCACACCAGAAGAGTACAGAAAATTACTTTTTATCATGAGAAAAGCCAAGACAGACATAAGAAAAGAAAGCCTTCCTGGTGTTGGAGAAATTATCGAGGCTAAAAAGGAAAACATAAAAGAAGAAATTTTAGAAGCTCTCAGTTCGGATGAATCGGAAAACTATAAAGATATCGCGGAAGACCTGCTTGAAAAAGCCGAACCTGCCAAACTGGTTTCTGCACTGTTAAATATAGCCTACGAAGATGATTTGAGTGAGGATAGTTATCGTGAAATAAGTGATGTTTACGTTAATAAAAAGGGAAGGACACGATTATTTGTCGCGCTTGGCAAGATGGACGGCATGAGTCCTAAATCACTGGTTGACTTTATAATAGATAAGGCCGGTGTGGAAAATAAAAAGATTAAAGATGTAAAAGTTTTTGAAAAATTTTCCTTTATCACTGTACCTTTTGAGGAATCCGAGATTATTCTGGAAATTTTTAAGCGGGAAAAACGCGGCCGGAGACCTATCGTGGAGATTGCAAAAGAAAAGAAAAGGTGATAAAGATTACATATGAGTTTATTGCATAAGAAGATAAAAGATTTTAAGCAGTACTCGTATGAGAGACATAAGAATTTGTTTTCGGAGCTTGCCTCAGGACAGGCTCCGCACACTTTGTTTATAAGTTGTTGTGATTCAAGGGTTCTCCCATCATTTATTACAAACTCACTGCCCGGAGAATTATTTATAGTCAGAAATATAGCCAATATTGTCCCCCCATACTCCACAAAAGGGGAATATTCATCTACAATTGCAGCCATCGAATATGCCGTGCTCGTTTTGAAAGTACAAAATATAGTGGTTTGCGGACATTCCAATTGCGGCGGGTGCTCATCGCTTTTAAAAAATGATGACGAGTTAAGTTTGCTGCCTAATGTAAAAAGATGGCTATCTTTATCGGAAAACACCAGGGTAAAATATTACCAAAATCTGGATGAAGATATAAGAATGCCTTATCATATTGAAATGATTAATGTCGTTATGCAGTTAGAAAATCTTATGACATATCCGTTTATTGAGGAACGGATAAAGCAAAAGTCCCTTAATATCTACGGATGGTACTATTTGATCGATAAGGGTGAAATTTTTGACTACAATCCTGCCGTAAAATATTTTGAACCGGTAATCTGAATATGATTGTAAAGCTGGAAAAGGTTGTAAATTATAAAGATATAGGGTTTGACTTCAAGCTGAGACCGGACAGTCTTGTCTCTTTTTTTCAGGAAATTGCAATACATCATTCTGATATGGTTGGCTATGATGCCGAAACACTTAAAGATATGGGTGTGGCCTGGGTATTAAATAAGCTGTACGTAGATATTTCAGAATATCCTGTATTAGGAGATAGTATCACTGTGATAACCTGGTCATCAGGGATATCCGGTGTAAAGGCTTTCAGGGAGTTTATTATTCGCAGCGGCGGCACTGAGGCTGTGAGAGCTGTTTCGATGTGGACACTTTTGGATATAACCACCAAACGTATAAAACGTATTCCTTCTTATCTGAGTGAAGCTTATGAGACTGAAAGCTCTCAGGCCACATCATTTCCGATTGCCTCATACAAGGTTGACAAAAATCCCGGCGATGAGGAAGGTTTGCTGCAAACTGTCCGTTTTTCAGATTTTGATACGAATATGCATATGAATAATACGGCATATGTAAATATTCTTGACACTGCATTGAAAAGATATATCGGGAAAAATGTTGAGGTTAATGAGTTTTTTATAAATTTTCAGAAAGAAGTGGGTTTTGATGTGGAAAAACTCACCGTTAAATTTTCAAGGCAAGACACCAATGTCCTTTATTCTATAAATGATGCCAAAAACATTTGTTCAAAAGGGTTTGTTAGGGTATGAAAAAAAGGGGGGGGTTGAGCCCCCCTTTTTTCAATTTTACAGAATAAGTACAGCGCCTACTGCAACAACTCCGCAGAGGAGCGCTAACAGGGAAAAATAGCTGACTGTTTCCAGACCATCTCTGAATCTTTTTTCCATTTTCTAAAACCTCCGTGAATAAAATTTAAATTTATACATCAAGTTTCGCACTTCGTTTTGTTATTGCGAAACCCTGTGAAAACAGGGTTGTGGCAATCTCAAAACAAGAAAAACAGAGAGATTGCTTCGTCGTTTTCACTCCTCGCAAAGACGTGAAAACAGTGTAAATGCGAAACTTGAATTATACCTGAATAACTGAGTTTAAATTTTGCTTTAACCTCCCTTTTTATTATCCCCGATGTTAAAGCGTTAAAGAAGTATCTCTTCCTATTTTGAGATACCAGTTATTCAGATACATTGTTAATTATGTATAAAAAACATAGCAAATCAATAGGAAATCTTTAACTGTAAATTAATATATTGCCGTTAAAATTTGACTTTTCATTAAAATGTACGGCTTTATAGTGTTTATTATTAGCTGACAAAACAAATAAAAATAAAATTTTCTTAAATTATTGTGAAAAATAACATTGTTTTGTAAAAATTTCCTCAGTTTTTGCGGATATTTTGTATTAGCTTGATTTGGACTGAATTTGAAGCCGGTTTAATCGGGACATAAAAAAATCCCGGCTAATTGCTTCAAGAGGGGAGGAGGGAAGAAGCGTTTGAATAGCCGGGCAACTTATTATTTTCTTTACAAAAATTAATATAATAAATCGTTAATAATTATCAAGAGTTTTTTTGTTTCTTTTATTATAAAGATGAGAAAGAAAAGGCTGCAGGTTTTTCTCATAAATATTATCCCAGCTGTATTTTTTTATAACTTTTCGAAAAAAGTTCCCGGTGGAAGAAGTTTTTAAAAATTCAATAATTCTATCAGCAATATTTCCCGGCGTTTCATCCAGTTTAAAATAGGTAACACTGTCTTCGCCTATTGTCCTGAAAGGGGGTATATCTGAGCAAACTACCGGCAGTTTTATCATGCCCGCTTCAAGCAGTGGAATACCAAAACCTTCGTGGAAACTGGGTAGAAAAAGTATATCTGAAATCAAATAGAGGTCCCTTATATTGAGTCTGTTTGAATTTATAACTTCTCCGGACTTAAGCCGGTATTCGGCAAGAATTATTACATTATTTTCAATGTTATAATCATTTATCATCTGCTTTAAATTGTTATAATATCTTCTTGTCCCTTCTTCGTGCGGATCAAAAGCTCCTGTAACAATTAAAATTGCATCAAGCCCTTTTTTTGTTAACTCTGATGTGACTTTTATAGAAAGCTCGATGTTTTTTCTCGGATGAAGCCTTGATGGTTGCACCATAATGAAGTCCGCCTTCAGCAGGTTTCGCTCATCAATAATCTTAACAGAAGAATCATCAAGCGCGTAAAAGCTTTTTGGATCAATCCCGTTGGGTATTGTTGTTACACAATCCTCTTTGCCGTAAAGCTTTTCAAAATCCTCTTTTCTGCTTTCTGAAACTGCAACATATGTAAGTTTTTTGTTAAACTGCCGGAGTATCTTGTATATCTCATGGCTGAACTTTCTATCCGAATCTTTATAAAAGAACAAACAGTCGTGATTCCAGCTTACAACTTCTGTGTCATTCTTTTCGGCAATTTCGTGTATTGCGTATGTCAAAGGCAGGTTGTAGCGCATTGTAAGAACGTTGTGAGCTATTAAGATATCAAAGGGCTCCAGACTCTTTAGTAAATAATTCTTAATTTTTTCCTTCAGATTGTAAAATAACTCTTTTTGCCCCTGTAGATACATTCTTACCGACATTTCAACTGTTTTTTCCTGTGAACCCAAAAGTGGATTAATTTCCACAGGAATATTTTTGGCAAACTGGCTTCCGGTTCCTGCAAATATCTTTACGTTATTAAAATTACGGCTGAAAAGCAGAGCCTGCTGTCTTAGTATTTCCTCTACACCCCCAACAACAGGAGGGCATGAATAGTGCAGAAGAGCAATGTTCATTCTGTGCATTCTAACATCCCCTCAATGATAGAGATTTTATGAGGCCAAGCAGATGAAATTCCAGAACCTCGTATGAGAAAAAACGCATTCCAAGTTTGTAGTTTTTTTCAACCATATGTTTAAGTTTTTCTTTATCTTTCAATAAATCCAGAGCATTTTGGACGGTTTCTTCAGTAATAAAACCGTCAAACGTTATTACGTCAAAGCCTTTAGGCTCAATGTCAGCTATAAATATCGAATATCGGTTAACAATTATCGGTTTTTTATGATAAATCGTTTCAAGAAATGCATTACCAAACCCTTCATATCCTGAAGGATAAGTTATTATATCTGCACAATCGTACATATTACCTATTGTATATTTTTTATTGTTATTCTTTTTTACATTTCTTTCTGAACCGACGTATTTATCAAGGGTGACAATTTCCACTCCGAGTATATCGGAATAATTTTTTATTCGTTTGAAGTAATTTTCCCCTTCATCTGATGCGGCGTGTGAAATGAAGAGCTTCGGTTCTTTCAGATTCATAAGATATACTGTTTCAACGGCCCGCTCAATCCATTTTCTTGGTACAACGCGTGTTGGCTGTAAAACCATAATATCATCCTTTTCAAGTCCGGCAACTTTTCTGATTTCACTGCAAGTTTTAGAGGATGTTTTATCAGGTTCTTTTGAAAAGTCGTATACGTTTGGGATTACAATGTTTGAAATCCCTTTTCTCAGGCTGAGCTGCTCACTTGCCAGTGAGTTTATAGTCACATGCTTTATAGAAGGGAGTTTTGGAGGGAACGCTCTGTCCAGATAGTCTTTGGCTGCGTTTATTATAAATCTGTCCCTTTCCCAGTAGAAATCGTGGTGGTGAGCTATTACCGGAAAACATGTTTCAACAGTGAATTCGGTTATAGCCAGCCCCAGAGGAATATTCATCGGAATGGCCAGGGCATTTTCCACAATAAGTAAATGGATATCAAATTTTTTTATAAATTTATAAATATTTGATTTTAGGAAATCACTTATTTTGTGGATTTTATCTGATGTTTCAGTACTTCTGTGAGTTGAGCCTATACATTTATTCTGAATTTCTTTAATTTCCGGCTGATCGAAAAAGGCTTCCGGCACAATCATTGATTTATCAGGTTCTCTGTCACATTTGCCTGCAAAATAAAAGCAGTTGAAGTTATTTTTTCCCAATACCTGTGCCCACTTTTCTATTTCCAGGGACACGCCGTCGGTTCCTTCAATTCTGGTGGAAATAAAACCTATGTTTTTTATATTATCCATTTTTTATTCTTCCGTAATCATCTTCATATCTTATTATATCATTCTCCTCTAATTTATCACCCATCTGCACCTCGAAAAAAATAAGTTTTATATTTGACTTGTTGCTGATTCTGTGTCTTGATTCTCTGGGAATATGATACATTTCACCCGGACCCGTCTCTATGAAAGCATCTTCAATCTGCACCTCACCCTTTCCCTGGATTATTGTCCAGTATTCATCCCTAAACATATGCTTTTGCAGGCTCAGACGTTTGTGAGGCAAGACTTCTATACGTTTTAATTTATATTTTTCTCCGCTGTCGATTACCGTGAAACTGCCCCACGGTCTGTTTTCCGTATAAAATACTTTCTGATTCATTTTTCCTCCACTATTTAGTTTTGGTTAGTTTAAAGTTAATGTCAATCCGGACTTTATGGGAGTGATTTTATTTCTGCAGATATTTTTTAAAACAAACAATCCGTTTAAGCCGGTACAGTGACCGGTTATAATATGTCCTATGTTGTATCCGTTTAACTTTTCAGCAATTTCAATTATTTCATTATCGCTGCTTCTGAAAAGATGAAATCCCCCTATGAGATTTTTTATTGTATTTGCTCCTGTTATATTAATGGCTGTTCTTACAATATTTAATATTCCCCTGTGGGAGCAGCCTGTAATTATTGTTAATCCGTCGGATTCCAGTAAAATCAAAAACATTTCATCTCTGAAAGGATCTTTTAAATATTTTTCACCCTCTTTGATATATAAATTTTTATCCGAATCAAAGTCATCGTAGCGTTTTATATGGGTAAAAATGATTTCCGGTTTCAAATTTATTGAATCATCTATATAGGAAAAGTATAGGTTTTGCTCTTTAAGTATTTGGTTTTCTATACCTATGTATTTATACTCGTCTTCAGCATTTTTCTTTCTGTGATTATCAGCTATTTTACTGCTGCAGTACACTACCGTTTTATTTTTTTTGTTACTGATATATCCAAGTCCGCCTGTATGGTCATAATGACCGTGGCTTAGGAATACAGCATCCAGTGTATCCAAAGATTTTCCGAGAATATCGGCATTATGTGCCATTGAAATTGTCTGCCCTGTATCGAAGAGAAAATTATATTTTTCAAAATTTATCAGACATGAAAAGCCGTGTTCGGCAAGCAGATTTCGCGAATCAGTATAGTTATCTGTCAGGAAAGTCACTTTCATGATTTAACCTTTTTGCAGCCTGCCCAGGATCTTGCTTTCATACTCCAGGTGGGCAGCTGTTTTTCCCTTCTTATCCATTAAAATATTGTAATGAAGTATTTTTTCATTGAGTTTAAATTTTATCTTTCTGTATTCCTTATCATCATAACAATAATCCAGCAGATCTTCCAGCTTCTTTATTTCATTTTTCAGGTTTATCTCTTCCGGTAAAATCCCTGAATTTTTTAATAATATATATCCTGCACGCAGTTCTTCGGGAATTCTGCTCAGATCCTCCAGGTGTAAAGGCTTGCCTTTACCTTTGATATCATCCAGCTCACCATTTTCAACTGCTTCTTTTATTTTATTCTCGGCCATTGCTGTAACTGCATCCATAGCTTTATCCTGCGACTTTTTAAATATTATAAAAATCGGCAGGTAATATTCAAGAAAAAACTATTAAAAAATGTTGACAAACGGAAATGATTTTTATATCGTCGATTGTCGACAACGGGGTGAAACAGTGGAAGTTCTTGAAAAAAATACGTATAAGGATCTTGTGGTAAAACAGATTTATCATATGATACTCAACGGCGAAATGAACAGCGGAGACCGGGTAATTGAAAGCAGTTTGTCTAAAAATTTCGGCATAAGCAGGGCACCGGTCAGAGAGGCTCTCAGAGAGCTGATTACTGAAGGTATACTCAAGTATAAACCACAGGTTGGCTATTATGTCACGGAAATTACAAAAGAACAGATCCTGGATACCTATGAAACAAGAGGTCTCCTGGAAGGATATGCGATAAGAACGGCTCTTGATTTATTCAGCAGGGATGATATTGACAATTTGAAAATGTATATAGATGATATGGAATTTTTTGCTTTTGAAGGGGAGCATTTAAAATTTATAGAAGCGGGTGGTAAATTTCATGAATATATGTTCTGTAAATCACCGAATTTTGAGCTGGTTGAATTTACCAAGAAATTATCACATAAATCTCATATATTTTTTAATAAATACTGGATGAAGATTTACAGTCCTGAAAATATTAGAAAACGCCATGAGTGTATTATTGATACCATAAGCAAAAAAGACGGCGGAATGCTGGAATCTGTGATTAGGGACCATTATATGTCAACTGCAGCAAAAATATCTGAATTGATATAAAAAATAAACAGGAGGACTCAGTGGCCGAAGAATGGAAAGAGCAGCTTAAAAACAGTGTGAACACTGTGGAAGATTTGGAGAAAATTGTCAATTTAACGGATGATGAGAGGAAGGCTTTAACCTCTCTTAAAACGAGATGGGGCGCAACACCTTATTATGCTTCCTTAATGGACAAAGATGATCCTAACTGTCCTGTCAGAAGGCAGATTATTCCCTCTATGGAAGAAACAAAGAATGTTTACGGAATGGATGAATATCTTGTGTGGAAAGAAAACAGAGCAGTCGGTGAGAAAAGGCCGGACAGTATAGCCAGACAATATAAAGACAGAGTGGCTTTTACTGTAATTGAAGTCTGCGGGATTTATTGCAGGCATTGCTTTCGTAAAGAAGTGGTTGTCAGCCAGAATCTGAAGCTGAGATTTGATGTGGATGAGGGGATTGAATGGATAAGGCAGCATGAAGAAGTAAGGGATATTCTTATTACTGGTGGCGATCCTTTCTTACTTAGTGATGAAAAATTGGACTATATTATTAAAAGTCTTCAGGATATTGAGCATGTGGAAATGATAAGATTCGGTACAAGGCTCCCCGTTGTACTTCCTCACAGAATTACAGAAGGTCTGAAAAAGGTTTTAAGCGGTTATCACAGAGTCCCGATATGGATAAATACCCAGGTTAATCATCCTAAGGAGCTTACAGAGGAAGTGAGAAAAGCTGTATTTGAACTGCTGAAATGCGGCGTGAATGTTGGAAATCAGGCAGTGCTCCTAAAAGGAATCAATGATGATGTGGAGACATTCAGAGAGCTTCATCAGAAACTGCTCAGATGGAGAATTCGCCCCTATTATGTTTTTTACTGCGAACCGGCTCCTGGTATCGATCATTTCAGAACCCCGGTTCTCAAAGGTGCTGAGTTGATCAGGGATGCCATAAGAGGCCATACCACAGGTCTTGCACAGCCTATGTATGTGATTGCAACCAATATCGGCAAGATTCCGCTGATGCCTGATTATTATATTCAAGGCAGTGATGAAGAGTATTTTTATCTCAGGAACTATAAAGGGGAGGAAACTAAGATACCCAATATGCCGGAATAATTTAGTGTTAAGTGATAAGCGTTAAGTGCTAAGTAAGTAAGTGAGTGAGGGAGAGGTAAAGGTTGATGTTGAAATGGTTGAGGAAGTTGATGTGGTTGATGGGTGATAGTGCGTCTTACGTCTCACGTTTTACGTCTTGAACATTGAACATTGAACGTTGAACAAAAAAAGGGGGAAAGGATGCTATCTTCGAGCAAATCGGATATAGACAGATATCTCAAAAAAGCTGATATAACAAAGATTTTTTTCAAGGATTTAAATGGTAGGACAAAAAGCCTTTCCGTAAATCCTTCCGACATGGATAAAATTCTTGAAAACGGGGTGGGGATTGACGGCAGTTCAATTGCCGGTATTGCTACAGTGGACAACAGTGACAGAATACTTAAGCCTGTTGCTGAAAGCTTTAAAATAGTGCCGTTTACAGATAAAAAGGTGGCTTTTTTCACCGGTAAACTTTTTGATCAGGACGGTTCTCGCTCCAGTGTTGATCCCAGGGCTGTTCTGGAAAAAATGATTGAAACAGCCGCTAAAAATTACGGAATGAAGTTTACTTTCGGGCCAGAGCATGAGTTTTTTCTTCTAAAAAGAGATGAGTTCAGCAATGACATACACACGGATAAACTTGATTATTTTGGTTCAGGGCCCAGTGATTCGGGTGAAATTGTCAGGCATGAAATTGTCAATGTTCTTGAGAAATGCGGAATCAAGTTTGAAAAAACCCATCATGAAGTTACATCCTCTCAGCACGAAATCAATCTTGAGCCCGGAGAACCTTTGAGTATTGCCGACAGAACTGTCCTGTTTGAATATGTTACCAAGGAAATTGCTGCTGAGTGCGGTATGTACGCAACATTTATGTCCAAACCTTTTACAGGATTTAACAGAAATGCTTTTCATATACATGCATCCTTTTCGGATACGGAAAATAATAATCTATGCTATGATGCTGCTGATGAATACGGTTTAAGTGATAAAATGAAAAACTTTATAGGCGGAATTATCAAATATGCCAGGGAATCTTCTATAATATTTGCATCAACTCTGAATTCTTACAAAGCTTATGTAATGAACCGTGAAGCTCCTATAGTAAGAGGCTGGGGGCTGCGCAACAGAAGTTCCATGGTGAGAATTCCTTATACCGCAGAACCTGAGGCTACCAGGTTTGAGCTTAGATGTGCCGATGCCACAGGTAACGTTTATCTGAAATTTGCAACGCTGATTGCTATGGGATTACGTGGTATCGATGAAAGACTCGATCCCGGCAAGCCGGATATGGGCAACACATACAAAAAAAACTACACACCTAAAGTTCTTGACAGGCGTTTTTTGCCGAGAGACTTTTATGAAGCGTTGATGGAATCGGAAAAGAGCAAGTTTTTAAAGGAAGTACTCGGTGAAGATCTTTTTAATAACTATATAATACTTAAGCTGGCTGACTGGGAAGACCACAGAACAACAATTACCAATATTGAGCATAAAAAATATTTATCTATTTAGTGTTAAGCATTAAGTGCTAAGTGTTAAGGGCTAAGGGCTGAGTATTAAGCAGTTACCCAGATATATGTGTTATATAAAGATAGAGATTCCTCGGTTTCACTTCGTTTTACTCGGAAGAATGCCTGCTGCTAGCACCAGTCTTTTAGACTGGTAAATATGTTTACATTCTATTTAGCTATCGCTGTTAGACAACAATTTATGTCATCCCGAGCGAAGCCGAGGGATCTCTATCTATGTACTAATAGTATCTGCGTATCTACTTACTAAGTACTAAGGAAAGGATCAAAGGCAAGTCAATCTGGCTTTTGACATATGTTATAACATGACGTACTTATGTAATTCAAAAGTCTTAAAACATAATCCTTAGCACTTAAAACTAACTTTCATATACAATTCTGCCGTTTTTAATAGTGTACAAGGCCATCCCCTGCAACCCGGAGCCCAAAAGAGGTGAGTTTTCGGCTTTGGATTTGTTTATATTTTTATCGTATAAATAAGTTTTCTCAGGATCGATTACCGTAATATCAGCGATCTTTCCCTCCTTTATCTCCCCTCTGTCATCTAAACCAGAAATAACCGATGGCATATAGGATGTAAGTTTTACAAACTGTTTTATATCTATTATGCCCTCGTTGACCAGTTTAAGTGTGAGTGGTATTAATGTTTGGAGGCCGATAACACCGTTCGGAGCATTGTCGAATTCCACAAATTTTTCATCCGGATGATGAGGGGCGTGATCTGTCGCAATGATATCAATTGTCCCGTCTTTCAACGCTTCTTTTATGCATATTACATCCTCTTTTGTCCTTAAGGGCGGGTTCATTTTGTAATTTGTATCATAATTGAGCAGCTCCTCTTCGGTAAAAGTAAAATGATGGGGGGCGGCTTCACATGTTACATTTAATCCCTGGTCTTTTGCTCTGCGTATTAAATCCACTGAGCCTTTTGTGCTGACATGGGCAATATGAATATGAGCGCCGGTAAGTTTTGAAAGGAGAATATCTCTGGATATCATTATTTCTTCTGCTTCTGCAGGTATCCCTTTTAAGCCGGTTATTGTTGAAACTTTCCCTTCATTTATTACGCCGCTTCCAGCCAGTGATATATCTTCAGAATGACTTATGATGAAAGCTCCTATGCCCGAAGCATATTCTAAAGCTCTCCGCATAATTTCGCTTGAAAGAACGGGCAATCCGTCATCTGAAAAGGCCAGGGCTCCGGCTTTTTTCATTTCTCCCATTTCAGCCAGCTCTTCACCCTTCATTTTCTTTGTTATTGAACCGACAGGGAAAAGGTCTATTTTGCCGTATTCCCGGGCTTTTTCAACCATGTAAGATGTGACGGAATCGTTGTCGTTTACAGGTTTTGTATTTGCCATGGGAAAACAGGTGGTAATTCCCCCTGCTGCAGCTGCATCACTTCCTGATATGATGTCTTCTTTATATTCAAGTCCCGGATCCCTGAAATGTACGTGCATGTCGATAAGGCCGGGGAGAATATAATTACCTTTGCAGTCAATTACTTCTATATCATTATCGGCTTTTATATTGGAAGAAACACCGGAAATCTTACCATTTTTAATTAAGATATCGGTATCTTTTTCACTATCGTGATTTATCACTTTTCCGTTTTTTAATAATAAATCCATTATTTAACCTCCGTTTTGATTCCAAGAAGATATAAAACAGCCATTCTCACTGCAACACCGTTTTCAACCTGTTCAAGTATTACCGACTGCGCAGAATCCGCAGCATTGCTGGCAAGCTCCACACCTCTGTTTATAGGACCTGGGTGCATTATCAGTGCATCTTTTTTAGCAAGTTTCATTTTTTCAGCGTTAAGGCCGTATAGCCTTGAATATTCCTTTACAGAAGGAAGGAGTGTTTTTGACTGCCGTTCCATCTGTATTCTCAGCATCATTACCACATCAGTGTTTTCAAGAGCTTCTTCAATGCTGCTGCATATTTTGCATCCAAAGGGTTCCGGATGTGCGGGCATCATCGTTTTAGGGCCGAAAAGTTTTATATTCATACCAAGTTTTTGCATTGCCCAAATGTTTGATCTGGCCACTCTGCTGTGCGTTATATCTCCGATTATTGCAACATTAAGATTTGCAAAATCTTTTTTATGCTCTTTTATTGTTAATAAATCAAGGAGAGCCTGGGTGGGGTGTTCGTTTGTTCCATCACCTGCGTTAACCACTCTGGCACACGTGTTTTCCGCAATGAATTTGACTGAGCCTGAAAAAGCATGTCGTACAACAAAAACATCTGTGTTCATTGATTCAATATTTTTTACTGTGTCAATCAGCGTTTCTCCTTTGGAAGTGCTGCTGGAGGAAGAGGAAAAATTAATTGTGTCAGCAGAAAGCCTTTTACCGGCTATTTCGAAAGATGTGCGGGTCCTCGTTGACGGCTCAAAAAAAAGATTCACTACTGTTCTGCCTTTCAAAGTGGGAACTTTTTTGACATCACGCTTGCCTATCTCTTTAAACTTTTCTGCAGTCCCAAGAATAAATAAGATTTCTTCAGCGCTTAAATCTTTTAATCCAACCAGATCTTTCCTCTTAAAACTCATACTTACACTCCGTCTTCATTTTTTTCAATACTGACAGAATCCACTTCGTCCAGTTCTCTGAGTTTCACATTGATCTTTTCATCAAGGCTTGTGGGAACATATTTGCCTGTAAAGTCGGCTTGAATGGGCAGCTCTCTGTGCCCTCTGTCTATGAGACAGGTGAGTATAATTTTCTCCGGCCTGCCAAAGTCGATAATTGCATCCAGAGCTGATCTGACTGTTCTTCCGGTGAAGATTACATCGTCAATAAGAATAATGTTTTTCCCCTTTACCCTGAAATCAATTTCAGTACCTGATAACAAAGGATAATCCGCTATCTCTGTTAAGTCGTCTCTGTAAAGAGTGATATCCAGATATCCCACGGGCACTTTTTTGCCGCTGTGATCCTTTATTTTGTCATTAATTCTATCTGCAAGAATAGCCCCTCTTCTTTTTATCCCGATCAGAGCAATATTCTCAAAATTGCTGCATTTTTCAAGAATCTGAAAAGTAATCCGAGTGATAATGCTGTCCAATTCATGTTTATTCAAAATTTCCTTTTCTATCTTCCCGGTTTCTGACTTTTCATTGTTGTTATTCATGATACCTCCTGATAGATACTCATATATAAAAAAAAGAGCTTCCCAGCTAACTGCTGAAAAGCTCTTTAGATTTTATATTCATAATTTTTATGCGGATAATCATTTTTAACCTCACTTTTCAAGAATATCTTTATAAAATGGATATGTCAATAATATTTTAGAGATGAGACTTTGAGATATCGTCACACTGTAGCATCTGAGCAAATTTATCCGCCACTTGGCAGATGTTATAGCATGACCAAACAGAGTTTCTCAAAAGCCTCCAGATGGATAATGAATTATATTTTAACAAGTTTGCCTATAATTAAAAAAGGCTTTTTAGACCAATTGCCTTATTTTGTATTGAAAATAATATAAATCATATTATAATGTAATGATTTTTCTGGAAAAAATCAGAGGAGGAAATAATGAATTATCTTAAATCAAACGATGCCTTGGGAACTGTGAACAGAGGCAATCCTGCGGAGTCAGGACTTTGTACTTTATGTCTTGCGGACTGCAAAGGTAAATGTGAAACATGGCTGTCCAGTATACGCGGACGTAAAATGCTTTACCCCAGAGATTTTGGAGAAAGTACCTCCGGAAGTTTAAATACCAATCATGTGGGTGTTTCATATTCAAATCTCAGAATACAGGGATACCTTTACGGATCAGAGGGGATACCTGCAGGACTTACGAACGATCCTGATGACTGCATATTTCCTAACGCTTCCACTGAAACGGAATTTGGAGCAGAGGTTAAGACAAAAGTAAAAGTTCCTTTTATTACCGGGGCTCTGGGGTCCACATTTATTGCAGAAAAATACTGGGATTCAATGGCTATAGGAGCTGCTTTGGTTGGGTTTCCGATAGTTATAGGTGAAAATGTCGTTGGTGTTGATCAGGAATCAGAGATTAAAAACGGCAAAATTGTAAAAGCACCGGAATTAGATAGAAGGATAAACTCTTTTCTCAGATATTATGACGGTTATGGAGCCGTAATTGTTCAGATGAATGTAGAAGATACCCGTAACGGCGTTGCCGAATATCTGATAGAAAAATTCGGAGACAAAGTAATACTTGAATTAAAATGGGGACAGGGAGCCAAATGCATAGGGGGCGAAATCCAGGTGAATGATCTGGATTATGCCATTTTTCTTAAAAACAGGGGTTATATAGTTGATCCTGATCCAACTAAGAAAGAAAACCAGGAAGCCTTTTATAAGCATGCTATCACCAGCTTTGCAAGGCACAGCAGACTCGGTTTTACTGACCTGGATTCGCCTGATGCTGTTCATGATTTTTTTGTGGAGGAAGTAGCCAGGTTGAGAAAACTGGGTTTTGAACGTATAACACTGAAGACGGGTGCATACGGGATGAGAGAGTTGGCGATGGCTGTTAAACTTGCTTCTGAAGCAGGTTTGGATTTGCTTACAATTGACGGTTCCGGCGGTGGGACAGGTATGAGCCCTTGGAATATGATGGAAAGCTGGGGTGTTCCTTCCATACATCTACACTCAAAGGCTTATGAGTATGCAAAAATTGTGAAGGAGAAAACAGGCAGGGTTGTGGATTTGTCTTTCGGCGGTGGTTTTGCAAACGAAGATCAGATTTTTAAATCTCTGGCTCTTGGAGCTCCTTTTGCAAAACTTGCATGCATGGGGCGCTCCATGATGATTCCAGCTTTTTTGGGATCAAATATTGAAGGGGCTATTCATAAAACAAGAAAAAACAGGGTCTTTGGTCATTGGGACAAACTTCCCTCTTCAATAACCCAATTCGGCGCATATCCTGAAGAAATATTTGCAAATTACTATGAAGTCGAGGAAAAAGTTGGTAAAGATGAGATGCGTAATATTCCTTTCGGAGCGATAGGAGTGTGGACATTGTGTGATAAGTTGAAGGGAGGCATACAGCAGTTTATGTCAGGAGCCCGAAAGTTTGCTCTTTCCGAGATTTCCAGGGATGATATTATGTCCGGAAACACGGAAACTGCCGAAGTAACGAAAATCCCTTTTATGACAGAAATCAATGATGAAGCTGCAAAAGAGATTTTAAAGAAATAAATTAAGTAAAAATGCCCCGAAAACGGGGCATTTATTTAGATGCCTTCGGAAGTCTTTTTAATCTTACTGTTTTTTCTGAGAAGATATCGGTTGAGAGCATTAAGGTAAGCTTTGGCACTGGCTTCAACAACGTCTGTGGAATATCCTCTTCCGGTTATTTCGTTTCCGGATTTTTCAAAATCCACACTTACTACAACTTCACCCTGAGCATCTTTACCTGCTGTTACAGCATTAATACGGTACTTTTTCAATCTGCCGGGGATACCTGTAATTCTTTCTATTGCCTTAAATGAGGCATCAACAGGACCGTCACCAGTTGAAGCATCGGTGGTGATATTTCCTTTTTCGTCCACAATCTGAACTGTAGAAGTTGGAATAGATGTGTTTCCGCTGACAATATTGAGATATTCCAGGGAGTAAAATTCTTTTGCTTCGGAAATCTGGTTTTCAATAATTGTTTCAAGATCCTCGTCGTATACTTCTTTCTTTTTGTCGGCCAGTTCTTTAAATTTTGCAAAGGCTTTTTCCAGATCATATGACTGAAGTTCAAACCCAAGATCCTGAAGTCTCTGAACAAAAGCGTGTCTTCCGGAATGCTTTCCGAGAACGAGCTTATTTGATGGAAAACCCACACTTTCCGGAGTCATGATTTCATATGTGGTTCTTTCTTTCATTACTCCGTCCTGGTGAATTCCTGCTTCATGAGCAAAGGCATTTTTACCCACAATTGCTTTATTCGGCTGAACTTCCACACCGGTGATGGAGGTAAGGAGTCTGCTTGCTCTGTAAAGTTCCGGAGTATTAACAGTACAATTTATATAGTCATAGAGGTCTTTCCTTACATAAAGAGACATTATAACTTCTTCGAGAGAAGCATTGCCGGCTCGTTCTCCGATACCGTTTATGGTGCATTCGATTTGTCTTGCACCTGCCTTGATTGCAGCAAGTGAGTTTGCTACGGCAAGTCCGAGATCATTATGACAGTGAACACTGATATTGGCCTTATCTACATTGGGCACTTTATTCATAATTGTGCTGATTATCTGTTCAAATTCGATTGGGACCGTATATCCTACGGTATCCGGTATGTTTACGGTTTTTGCTCCTGCGTTTATAACGGTTTCCACAACCCTGCACAAAAAGTCCAGGTCTGTTCTTGTGGCATCTTCTGCGCTGAATTCCACATCATCACACAGATTTCTCGCAAATTTTACTGAATCTTCAGCGATAGTCAGCACTTCGTCTTTTTCTTTCTTGAGCTTATGCTTCATATGGATATCCGAGGTTGCTATAAAAGTGTGAATTCTTGCCTTTGGAGCACTTTGTAAAGCTTCCCAGCCGACTTCTATGTCTTTTTTGTTCGCTCTGCAAAGTCCGGCAACTCCAATCTCTTTTACCGATTCAGCCACCTTTTTTACAGCTTCAAAGTCACCCACAGATGAGATGGGAAATCCAGCCTCAATAACGTCAACTCCGAGTTTTTCCATCTGCAATGCCAATCTCACCTTTTCATCAACATTCATGCTGAATCCCGGTGCCTGTTCACCGTCTCTCAATGTTGTGTCGAAAATCACCAATTTTTCACTCATTTTGATCCTCCTTTTTTGTTTTCATATATAAAAAAAGCCCCAACCCCGGAAGAGGGCTGAGGCTTTATATATTTAGCTGACTTTGTTTAGCTAAATGCGCCTTTCCTCCAGGGTTTTTCCCACCTTACCTAATTTTAGCAGAGATAGTAGCAGACCGGATAGGACATAAAGTATAAAAAAGAGAAAAAGAAACATTTCGGGATAAAGACCTATTATAAATATCACAAGAACAAAAATCACCATTAAGTTAAACGTTTTGATACCGTGATAGTCAAACTTTTTAAAGCTGAAGTAGGGGAAATTACTAACCATAAGAAAAGCCAGAACATATATTAAAAATACAAAGCCAATGGATATGGAAAAATTTGCCGCATTACCGATTAACTGGTTTATAAAAAGCAGTGTTGAAGCTATCAAACCTGCAGCTGCAGGAATAGGGAGTCCCACAAAAAATTTTGATGAAATTTTCTTTGTCTGAACATTAAAACGTGCAAGTCTCAGAGCTCCGCATGCAATGAATAAAAAAGCGGCCATCCATCCCAGTCTTCCGTAAGGCATTAAAAGCCATTTATAAAGTAAAAGGGCGGGGGCTATTCCAAAAGAAACAAGATCACTTAATGAATCCAGCTGAATACCGAAATCACTTGTGGCGTTCATAAGTCTTGCTATTTTACCATCGATACCGTCAAAAAGAAAAGCGACAAGTATTGCATAGGCGGCAAACTCAAAATTGCCCCTTTCGGTGGCAATTATGGAATAAAATCCGCTGAACATAGCCATTATTGTAATAAAATTGGGGATTACATGTTCTTTTTTCATTTATCCGTTATACCTCGCGATAATCGTCTCCCCGGCTTTAACCTTTTCACCTTCTGCAACGGCCGGATGAAACCCCGTCGGAAGGTAGTGATCGAAACGGGATGAGAACTTGATTACACCCAATCTATCCCCCATCGGGACGTCCATTGCTTTTTCAGCATAGCAGACAGTGCGTCTTGCAACAAGACCTGCCACCTGCTTAAAGACAGCTTTTCCGTACTTTGTTTCCACAGTAATTATATTCTGCTCGTTTTCAAAAGAGCTTTCCTTTTTATCCGCCGGAATAAATTTTCCGGCTTTATGTGTAATATCTGTTACCTTGCCTGATAAAGGCATACGGTTTACATGAACATTAAATATATTCATAAATACACTGATTTTGGTGAAATCCTCCCCGTTAAATTCTTCCCGGGTAATGTCAACTATTTTCCCGTCAGCTCCTGATAATGCAATGTCATCAAAAGGGGGGATTCGTCTTTCGGGATCCCTGAAAAAAATTATGAAAAATGCGAGTAAAACTATTAAAAGGAATATTAAAAATCCCTCAGGGATTATTGCCAGTATTAAAACTGCTGCAGCTGCAGACAATATAAAAGGATATCCTTCTTTTGCTATCAATCTTTACCTCATAAATATATAATTACAAAATTATATATTGTTTATACTAAATATCAATGAAAAGTTACTGCCACCTTCCCAATTTTTTATAGATATGGGAATAGCAGGACGTTATGAAAGTAAAATGGTGAAATAAAGAAATTGTTATTTGCATTTTGGTATATTTGTTATTGGGAAAACAATTAACTACCTTTTTACTTCTCACCACGCATTCCGCATCACGGCTAACTTATTGTTAAGTTTTAATTTGCTGGTGTAATACAGGCAGACCTGCAGTCTGCCTGTACTTTATATCAGCAGTTTTTTGAATTATTAATTTTTCTCTTTATCCACTATCTTTGATTTGCCCAGCCAGCTCATCATTTCGCGCAGCTTTTTACCCACCACTTCAACCTGGTGCTCGTTGCCTCTTTTTGTCAATGCGTCAAAGGTGGGCCGTCCTGCTTTATTTTCCAGAATCCACTCTTTGGCAAATTGCCCGCTCTGTATTTCACTCAAAACCGCTTTCATATTTTCTTTAACTTCGGGAGAGATAACCCTCGGACCCCTGGTTAAGTCACCGTACTGAGCTGTGTTGCTGATGGAATAGCGCATATTGGAAATGCCACCTTCATACAAGAGATCAACTATGAGTTTTACCTCGTGCAGACACTCAAAATATGCCATTTCAGGTGCATAACCGGCTTCAACAAGTGTCTCAAACCCGTATTGGATAAGCTGACTCATACCGCCGCAGAGGACACTTTGTTCCCCAAAAAGGTCGGTTTCCGTTTCTTCCCTGAAAGTGGTTTCCATAACCCCGGCACGGGCTCCGCCGATTGCCGCTGCATATGATAGAGCAATTTCTTTTGAGTCACCGCTGTAGTCGTGCTCAATTGCAATGAGGCAGGGTACTCCGCCCCCTTTTTCATATTCCGCTCTCACCAGATGCCCCGGTCCTTTGGGGGCAATCATAATAACGTTAACGTTTTCAGGCGGTTTTATCTGGCTGAAATGAATGTTAAATCCGTGTGCAAAGGCCAGATACGCTCCGTCTTTTAAATTTCCGGCAATGTATTGTTTGTAAATGTCCCCCTGGTCTTCATCAGGGGTAAGCATCATTATAACGTCCGCCCATTTGGCTGCTTCGGATATTTCCATCACCTTTAAACCGGCAGCTTCTGCTTTTTTCCAGGATTTGCTTCCGCTTCTGAGAGCTACAGCGACATCCGCCCCGCTGTCTTTAAGGTTATTGGAATGACCGTATCCCTGGCTGCCGTATCCGACAACGGCCACTTTTTTCTTCTTGATAAGCTCTATACTTGCATCCTTTTCGTAGTAAACCCTCATTTAATCCTCCTATTTTATATCTTGTTTTGTAAATTCTGTGGTTGCTTTGTTTCCTCTGCCTATGGCAACACTGCCTGTCCTGACCTGTTCAATTATCCCGAAAGGTTCCAACACGTGCAGAAAGGCCTTATTTTTGTCTTTTGTACCTGTGATTTCTATTACCATAGAATCACCAGTCAAGTCTATAACTTTTGCTCTGAAAGTATTTACAATGCTAAATATATCTGTTCGATTCTTCGGCAGAGCCTGAACCTTGACCAGTATCATTTCCCTTTCTATATGCTCCACCTGGGTTACGTCTCTGACTTTAATAGTGTTGATAAGCTTTCTCAATTGTTTGATAATCTGCTCAACAACCCTGTCATCACCTTTTGTGACAATAGTCATGATGGATATTTTTGGATCACCTGTGACCCCTACGGACAGGCTTTCAATATTGTAACCCCGGCCGCTGAAAAGCCCTCCGATTCTGGAGAGTGCGCCCGGTTTATTTTCAACTAAGATTGATATAATGTGTCTCATAATTTACCTCTCGTTACCGAAAATCATTTCATTCAGAGCAGCACCTGCCGGGATCATGGGGAAAACGTTTTCTTCTCTGTCTACAACAAAATCCATTACAACAGGTTTGTCTTTGACCTTTAAAGATTCCTTCAAAACTTTTTCAACATCCGCCGGTGTTTCAGCCCGTAATCCAACGCAGCCGTATGATTCAGCCAGTTTTACAAAATCAGGCTGACATTCAAGACATGTGTAGGAGTATCTGTTGTTGAAGAATAAGTGCTGCCACTGTCTTACCATACCCAGAAATTTGTTGTTAAGTATTGCTATTTTAACATTCAGGCGGTGCTGTATGGCTGTGCATAATTCCTGCATATTCATAAGAAAACTGCCGTCGCCGGCAATATCGAAAACCTCTTTATCCGGCATCGCTATCTTTGCACCTATGGCGGCCGGAAAACCGAATCCCATGGTTCCGAGACCTCCTGATGTTATAAACTGTCTGGGGTATTTAAAATTGTAAAACTGTCCTGCCCACATCTGGTTTTGTCCTACTTCGGTAGTTATTATGGCTTCACCTTTGGTGAGTTCACTTATTTTTTCAACAACATACTGGGGCTTTATGACTTTATCAGAATGTTTATAAGAAAAAGGCTTTTCCCGATTCCAGCTGCGTACCTGTTCCATCCATTCATTGCGGGCTGCTTCGTTTTTTTCCCATTTGTATTTCTCGTAGTATTTTGTGAGTTGCTTTAACACAGTTCTGTTATCACCCACTATAGGGATGTCTATGCTCACATTCTTACTAATTGAGGAAGGATCTATGTCAATATGCGCGATTTTTGCTTTTGGAGCAAAGCCATTGATTCTTCCTGTTGATCTGTCAGAAAATCGTGTCCCGATTGCTATTATATAATCGGAATCTGTCACAGCCTTGTTTGAAGCATAATTGCCGTGCATCCCCAGCCAGCCTATGTAATTAGGGTGTTCGGTTGGCATGGCACCAAGTCCCATAAAAGATGAGATTACCGGAATGTTGAATTTTTCGGAAAAAGCTTTCAATTCTTTGGAAGCTTCACTGATGATTACTCCGCCGCCTGCATAAATCACCGGCCTTTTGGAAGACTCCAGCATTCTCAGTAATTTTTTTATTTGCAAAGGATGACCTTCATATGTCGGACTATAACCGGGCAAATCCATTTTTGGAGATTTCTCGGCTTTGGTTTTGTCCGCCATAACGTCTTTCGGCAAATCCACCACAACAGGACCCGGCCGGCCGGTGCGGGCAATGTAAAAGGCTTCCTTTATGGTTCTGGCTAAATCATTTACATCCTGGACAAGGTATGAATGTTTAACTATAGGCCTGGTAATTCCTATGATGTCAGCTTCCTGAAAAGCATCTCCGCCTATAAGAGCTGTGGGGACCTGACCTGTAAAAGCCACCACAGGTACAGAGTCCATATGAGCATTGGTTATACCTGTTACAAGGTTTGTCGCTCCGGGACCGCTGGTTGCAAAACAGACTCCGACTTTGCCGCTTGCTCTTGCATAAGCATCAGCTGCATGAATGCCGCCCTGTTCGTGACGCGGAAGAATATGCCGCAGATCTGCGTCAAAAAGTGTATCATATATTCCCAGCAATACGCCGCCGGGGTAACCGAAAATAACGTCGACTTTTTCAGCTTTAAGGCAGTCAACGAGTATTTCTGCTCCAGTTTTTGTCATAATTTACCTCTTTATATTAATATTAACTTTTTTTGAATATTGCCCCTTCTGCTGCACTGCTAACATACATCGAATATTTTGCCAAATATCCTTTTTCAATTTTCGGGGCGGGTTTTACCCATTCTTTTTTTCTTTCTTCCAGCTGACTTTTATCAACATCCAGATTTATTTTTCCTTCGGGAATATTAATGCTGATCTTATCTCCGTTTTGGACAAGTGATATAATTCCGCCCTCAGCCGCTTCCGGTGAAATATGCCCAATACATGGCCCCCGTGTACCTCCGGAAAAACGTCCGTCGGTTATCAGCGCCACTTTTTTCAGCCCCATGCCTGTAATAGCAGCAGTCGGAGCGAGCATTTCCCTCATGCCGGGTCCGCCTTTTGGGCCTTCATAACGGATGACAACAATGTTACCGTCTTTAACGTCACCTTCCATAATTGCTGAAAGTGCATCTTCCTCGGAATCATAGACTTTGGCAGTGCCGGTAAAATTCAGCATCTCATTATCGACTGCGGACTGTTTTACCACGGAACCGTCCGGGGCAATGTTCCCCCTTAAGACGGCTATACCTCCTTCTTTATGATAAGGGTTGTCAATATTTCTTATAATATTTTCATCAAAACATACAGCACTATCTGCTGATTCATATATTTTCCCGCCCGTTACTGTAATGTTATCTTTTAGCAGTGTTTTCAGACTTTTTAAAACGGCAGGTATGCCGCCTGCATATTCAAGGTCTTCCATGAAATATTCTCCGCCGGGTCTGAGATTGGTTATGTGGGGAGTGCTTTTTGACAATTTGTCAAAAAGATTCAGATCCAGTTTGAAACCGGTTTCATTGGCAATTGCCGGCAGATGAAGAGCTGTGTTTGTTGAGCCGCCGAGGGCAAGATCAACAGTTACGGCATTGTGGAAAGCGTTTTCTGTCAGTATATCCTTTGGTTTGATATCGTCTTTAACTAAATTGCAAACCTGGACTCCTGAGTCAAAAGCGATTCTTTTCTTTTTGGCCTGTCCCGCCAGTGCGCTACCACAGCCGGGAAGACTCATACCCATTGCTTCCGTTAAACATGCCATTGTGTTGGCCGTATAAAGTCCCTGACAAGAGCCCTGAGAGGGACAGGAGCACATTTCAAGATGTTCAAGTTCTTCACCGTCTATTTCCCCGCTTCTGTATTTTGCAATGGCTTCAAATGTATCGCGAACAAAAGATCTTCTCTGCATGCGCCAGTTTCCGCTTAACATAGGTCCGGCAGTTACAAATACGGAAGGGACGTCTACCCGGGCTGCTGCCATAAGCATTCCGGGAGTTATTTTGTCGCAATTGGTGAGAAACACAACACCGTCCAGTCTGTGAGCCTCAATTACACACTCTATTATATCGGCAATGGCATCTCTGCTGGGAAGTGAGTAGTGCATCCCCATGTGACCCATTGCTATTCCGTCGCAAATTCCCGGTACGGAAAAAATGAATCCGTGTCCGCCTCCTGTATGAACCCCTTTTTCTATCCATCGTTCGAGATCTCTCATTCCCGAATGACCGGGGATGAGGTCTGTAAAACTTGAACATATCCCGATAAAAGGCCTGTCCATGCTTGATTTGGGTACACCGGTACCATAAAGCAGCGATCTATGTGGCGCTCTGGAAGGTTCTTTTTTGATTTCATCACTTCGCATAAAAAACTCCTGTTTAACTAAACTTAAAATTGTTTAGAAAAATAACACATGATTATCTTTTTTTCAAGATATTATCGCTTTTCGGTGGATTATTTTTTAAACGTCCGGGTTGAAGTTGGTGTGTTGTTTGCGTAGTTGAGTGGTAAAACGTTTTAACTTTACATTTTTGTATCAATTCATTAGACTATTAATTATGAACAAGGTGCATTTTATTGTTTACAGAATTTTTGTTAATGTAATAGGGGTGGGGCTGGCTGCTGTACTTTTCAAGCATATACAGATAGACACCTTTCTTACGCTGATGATAAGTGCTCTTTTGCTGACGGCTCTTAATGCGTTTGTAAAGCCTGCGCTCCTGCTTATGACTTTGCCGCTACAGCTTGTAACGTTTGGACTGTTTTATTTAGTTGTTAATGCTATTGTTCTGGAGCTTACTTCGTTTTTTATCAGCGGCTTTGTTGTGGACGGCTTCTGGACCGCAATAGGTGGAAGTCTGATAATTTCTATTGTTAACGTCTTATTTGACGTTTTTTCCACAAATTCGGATATGAGGTATATATATTGGACCCGAAGGAAGTAAGGGAAGATCTGGACAGATTTGAAAATCTTATTAAGATGATCAACTTTGAGTATACGCAGTTTTTTGCCGGAAATAAACAACACCCTCCCATTGTGTACGAAAGAGAGATAAACAAACTGATAAAAAAATACAATATTACTCAGCTCACAAATACCACTCTGAGATTCAGGTTTAACAATCTCGTGGCAAGATATATCACTTTCAGAGAAAAGTGGTCGCGAAAAATGATGGAGTATGAGGGTGCAAGAAAACCAATAACCGACAAAAAGACTGTTAAAGGCAGCACCAGGCCGTTTTATCAGAAAGAACTCGATAAAATTCCGGAAAAATACGACAAATCAAAAGTTGTGGATGCCATTGAATCCAAAATTGATAAACTGAAAAGTAAAGGGTACGATAATGTTGATGTCAACATCGATATGAAAAATGGGAAAGTGAAGTTAAAAATAAGGCCTAAATCATGAGAAAAATATACAAATTGCAGTTTTATCAGGACAAGGAAATTCTTACGCTGTATGCCGGCACTGTGAATCCTTCATCTTTTTTAGGACTTATAGAAGTGAGCGGCATTATGTTTATGGGGGAATCGGATATTCTTGTGACGCCCAATGAAGATAAAATAAGAAATGAGTTTAAGAATGTAGAGAGCACTTATCTGCCGGTTAATTCCATTGTCAGAATTGATTATGTGAATCTGGAAAAAGAGACACCTGTAATAAAACTGCACGATAAAAATAAATGAATCTTTTTGATAAATACGTATTAAAGCAGGTGCTGCCGGTTTTTATACTGGGGAATATCTTTTTTATCTTCCTGCTGCTTCTTGATAAACTGGTTCAGCTTGCCGAGCTTTTTTTTGCAAAGAGTGTTCCCGCTTACCTTATTGTTCAGACTGTGATTTATTATCTTCCATCTTTTCTTGCCATAACGATACCCACTGCTACACTTTTGAGCATTCTTATCATTTTCTCCAGAATGTCTGTTGATTCGGAACTGATTGTGATCAGGGCAAGCGGTGCAGGGTTCAGACAAATTTTTAAGCCTGTTTTCATTTTTGGTGTTTTTGCAGCCTTTTTAACACTACTTATGACGGGTTATTTAATGCCACTGGGAAATAAAGCAGCGGTCGGGAATCTGAAACAGATTGCCAAATCAGTGTCCATAAATGATCTCAAAGAGAAACAGCTTTATAAAGATATTCCCGGCGTACTGATTTATGTGAAGAAAATTTTTGATAAGAATTCGTTTGGGCAGTTGATAGTGGTTGATAAAAGGCAGGGCTATGTGATTACTGCCAATAAAGGGAATATTATTACAACTGACCAAAGTGAGATTGTTTTTGACTTCCGTGAAGGAACTTTGATGAAAAAATCGGGTGAGGCCTATTCAAAAATAGGGTTCAATGCTTTTAAGGTAAGGATACCTATACCCGTGATGGAAGATTTTGAAATACAGGGTGAGCGTTTCATGTTTTTATCCCAGTTAGTAAAAAACTTTGGTGAAAAAATATATAAATTTGAGTTTTCAAAACGTTTTGCCATTCCCTTTGCTGCTTTTATTATGGCCGCACTTGGTCTGACATTCGGCTCATTCTTTCAGAGGGCTGGCAAGTCCTTGGGAGTTTTTTTCTCGCTGGTGGTAGTATTTTTGTATAACCTTATTCTGATTTTTTCTGAAAATATGATAGATGTGATTAATCCTTTTCTTGCTGCATGGATTGCAAACATTATTTTTTCGATAATTGCTGTAATAATGATTAAAAAGGTTTTTAAATGATATTCAACAGATATCTTATAAAAATGTTTTTCAGAAAACTTATTTTTGTTCAGGCATTTATTCTTGTAATTTACACATCTTTTTTAGTATTGCAGCATACAGAATATATCAGTGAATATAATAGCAGCGTTCTCGAAATACTCATTTTCGATCTTATGAAAATGCCTTACTCCCTATATCAGACCATGCCGGTTGCCGTTATTGCTGCGACTATATTTACTGTCCTTGCCATGATAAAAAATCATGAGATTTTGGCTTATGTGAGTCTGGGCGGCAGAATTAGGAATATAGCGGCTGTTTTTTTCGGGGCAGGTTTGGTTGTGGGGATTTTTTTATTTTTTATCGGTGAATATGTAAATCCAGAAATCGAATTTGCCAGGGATAAATACGAAAAAGAAGTTATTGAAGGCAAAGAGTACAACCCAAGAGGAGAGCTTTCCGATTTGTGGGTAAAGGAGTCGGATAATCGCTTTATCAACGTTTCTGTTGTGGATCCAGTTGATAAAATACTGGTGAATGTTGTGGAATACTTCTATAACTCTGAGGGGAAAATTGTTAAAATTGTAGATTTTGATCGTGGTGTTTATAGCGGTTCAGAATGGATTTTAAAGGATTATAAGGTTTACGATACAACAAATATTCCAAAAATGATGGATAATGTTTCCTCAAAGGTTGTTAAAAGCGAGGCTTATAATAATATCGTCTCTATTATTAATACGAATCCCAAACTTCTTACATTGGATGAGTTGAACAGGCTCATCGGTCTTTATCGGTCAAAAGGGCTGAATGCTGATAAATATAAACTTCTTTTCTATAATAAATTTGCTCATCCATTAAGTATCATTGTCCTTATTCTTTTAATTGTTCCGCTTACGATAAGTTTTTCCAGACAACATTCTTATATTACACTGGCCGCAAGGGCAATGTTCGCAGGTTTCGGGTTCTGGCTTGCGGTGGCCTCCTGTGAGTCCATGGGCAGAGCAGGTATTATAACACCCTTTTTGGCGAATTTTATCCCTCATATTATCTTTTCCCTGCCTATTGTTTTCATGCTTTATAAAAAAGAGCATGGGAATAATTAAGTAATCAAGTTTCGCACTTCGTTTTGTATAGCATTCGCTTCTATCGAATATATAGAATGTTAAACATATTTACCAGTCTAAAAGACTGGTGCTAGCCATAGTCATCCTTGCGAAACCCTGTGTAAACAGGGTTGTGGCAATCTCAAAACAAGAAAAATAGTGAGATTGCTTCGTCGTTTTCACTCCCTGCCCTGTTAAATGCCACAGGCAATCAGCGAAGCTGATATTTAACAGGGTGAACAAAGACGTGAAAACAGTGTAAGTGCGAAACTTGAATTAAGTATTATTGAAAAAAATCTGATTTGACTTTACTAAAAAAATACCATATTTTATCCGCTAAGAAAACTTTGGTAATATTCTAAAAATTAAATATCCGGAGGTAGTTTATGTATAAAATAGCAGTATTGCCTGGAGACGGTATAGGACCGGAAGTTATGGAGCAGGCAGTTAGAGTTTTGGACAGTATAGCAGAAAAATATTCACAAACATTTGAGTACAGCTTTTCTGATGTCGGCGGTATTGCAATAGACAAATTTTCCACCCCATTACCTGAGCAGACATTAAAGATTTGTGAGGATTCCGATGCTATACTTTTCGGGTCTGTGGGGGGGCCGAAATGGGAAAACCTTCCTCCTGAAAAGCAGCCGGAAAGGGGAGCGCTTCTGCCTTTGAGAAAGCATTTTAAGCTTTTTGCCAATCTCAGGCCGATTAAAGTGTTTAAACCCCTGAGCCAGGCATGCTCCCTTAAAGAGGAATTTTTTGAAGAGGGTATTGATATCGCAATTTTCAGAGAATTGACAGGCGGCATATATTTCGGCGAGCCTAAGTATGTATCGGAAGACGGTACCTATGCTGTGGATACAATGAAATATTCGAAAGATGAAGTAATACGTATAGCAAAGCTTGCTTTCGAAGCTGCAAGAATAAGAGGGAAAAAGGTTATGAGTGTTGATAAAGCTAATGTCCTCATGAGCAGTGTTTTGTGGAGAAAAGTCGTTACCAAACTGAGGGATGAACAGTATCCTGATATAGAGCTCAGCCATATGTATGTTGATAATGCAGCAATGCAGCTTGTCAGAAATCCTTCTCAGTTTGATGTAATCCTTACCGGAAATATGTTTGGTGATATTTTAAGTGATGAGGCAGCGATGCTAACCGGTTCCTTGGGCATGCTTCCTTCTGCATCCCTTAATGAGGAGGGCTTCGGACTTTATGAGCCTATTGGCGGGACTGCTCCGGATATTGCAGGGCAGAATATTGCCAATCCCACAGCGCAAATTCTCTCCGCTGCTTTGATGCTCAGATATTCGTTCGGAATGGATGAGGCAGCTACGGATATTGAATGCGCAATAGAGAAAACGCTTGCCGAAGGTTATAGAACGGGGGATATTTTTTACGGCAAGAATTCTGAAAAAAGGGTACCAACTACAGAATTTGCCGATGCTATACTTGAAAAGCTTTGAAATGACGTGAGGCGTAATACCGTTATGCGTGAAGCGTGACGTGTTATGCGTAATGAGTGGTGAGTGGTGAGTGGTGAGTGGTGAGGAGAACATTGGGAGGAATTTAACCTATCTCACTAATTCCCCACTTCACTAAGTTGCTACCTAACTATTTTGCCAATATTGTTCTGCGCAAGGCAGAGCTCGGAGGTAAAAAATTCAAATTCCTCACTCACTCTGCTCTTATATTTCTATATATTCATCAATAAACTGTGACAGATGCATTACTTTGATGTCGATTCCTGTTTTCATAAGTCCGCCTTCGATTTGCATAATACATCCGGGACAATCTGTAACCACAATTTCTGCTTCGGTTTTTCTGATATTTTCTATTTTTTTATTCAGTATCCCGGATGAAATCCCTGCAAAGTCAATGGAATAGGTGCCGCCGAAACCGCAGCATACATCACTGTCTTCAAGCTCGACAAAATTGTTCCCGAGGATTTCCTTCAGCATCTCGCTGGCAGAAGAACCGAGTCCTCTGGCCTGATGGCAGGGTGTATGATATGTAACTTTCACCCCGTTTTTAACCTTGAGGCTGATATTTTCTTTTTTCAAAAACATTCCAAGCGACAATGTTTTTTGTGCGATTTCTGTAGAAAGCTTATATAAATCGGGGTTGTCTGCTGTATATTCGGGAAATTCTTCTTTTACAGCCATTCCGCAGCTCGGGCAGAGCACAAGATAAGAATCATAATCTGCCGGGTTGCCCATTTGTTTCAGGTTTCTGTGAATAGTTTTTCTTCCGTCTTTTCCATCCCCGGAAGCTATTGCAGGCAGACCGCAGCAGACAGGTTTGCCTGGTATATCAACCTTTACACCGGCTTTGTTTAAGATTTTTACTAGTGATTCGCCCATTTCCGGATAAAAATATTCCACAGCACATCCCGGATAAAACAGTACCTTCTTTTTGAAGTCCTGCTGCCTTTTGTAATTTTTTTTGAATTTTTCAGTAAAGAAAGATGAGGCCACTGCAGGGAGAGTTCTGAAATCTTTACTCTTAGGCATAAATGGGATGGATTTCAGGTGTCTGCCGTCTTTTGCTATAAGCGGCTTTTGAAAATAGGAAGCGGTTTTAAGGGCTGTTGAAAAAACTCCGGAATTTGGAATTACAGAGGAATAGATGGTTTTTTTCACTGGGTTGATGCCGTACTCTTCGCCAATAATCACTTTGAGTTTTGAAATAATGCTTTGAAGATCTATACCGGCCGGACATATTGAAGAACAGGCCTTGCAGCCAATACACAGTTTCAGTATATCTTTTGCCTTTGCTTCCCCGTCGTAAAGGGCTGTAAGAATAAGCCCTATAGCTCCGATATAAATATGTCCGAAAACATGACCCCCGACCATTTCGTAAGGCGGACATATGTTTGCACAACTGCCGCAGCGAATGCATTTCAGGGCTTCTCTGAATTCAGGGTGCTGAAAAAACGCAAGACGACCGTTATCCAGAAAAACATAATGCACTTCCTTGATATCTGTCTGGTTATTGGCAGAAGGGTAACAACCCTTCATCCAGGTGACGTAGGTGCTGATATTCTGACCCGTAGCGCTTTTGGGGAGTAAATTAATTATATCAAAAGCAGTATCGAAATCTTCAACAAGTTTTTCATATCCAAGTAAAACAATATGGACAGGTGGTACAGTTGATGTCAGCCTGGCATTTCCTTCATTGGTTACTGTGGCAATAGCGCCTGTTTGGGCAACGGCAACGTTAGCTCCGGTGATACCAACACGGGCTTTAAAGTAGTAGTCTCTGAGAAATTCTCTTGCCGTTTTTACCATTTCATCGATATTATCCTTGTCTATCTCTTTTCCGGTAAACCTGCTGAATATTTCAGCTACCTGCTTTCTGGATTTATGTATTGCAGGCATTACCATATGGGAGGGGTGTTCTCCTGCAATCTGAAGTATCCATTCTCCCAAATCTGTTTCCACAGGTTTTAAATTTTCTTTTTCCAAATAGTCATTGAGCCTTATTTCCTCAGATGTCATGGATTTTGATTTTACGATATATTCTGTTTCGTGAGTTTTGCATACCTCTGTAATGTATCTGCATGCATCGGTACCGGTTCTTGCTCTGAAAACCCTGGCACCACTTTTTTCAGCATTATCTTTAAAACGCTGAAACAGAGTCTCCAGATATTCAGGGGAGTAAGTCCGTTTGTTGTTTATTTCCATTCTGAGATTTTCAAAATCCAGTCCGTTTAAAGCCGCTGAGCGTGATTTTTTATAAGAAGCGGCAAAATTTTTCAGATTGTTATAAAGGATTTCATCGCTGAGTTTACTGTTAATCTTATTTTTGAATGAGTTCATAACGCCACCTATAATTCTTTGATTATAAAAACGGTCATTTTAACCGGGCCATGGACACCTATTGTCAATATGCGTTCTATATCCGCTGTTCTGCTTGCGCCTGTGATAAAGGCAATATAAGCATTGTCCTTTTCCGTTTGATTTTTCATGTAGTCTTTTATGTCAAAAATTGTATTTACTAATTTGCTTTTTAAAAGAACCACCTGCAAATGCTCAGCCAAAGAAGAGGCGAGTCTGATTTCTTCTTTGCTGCTGTCAATTATTACGGTTCCACTATTTGCCACTCCCCAGTCAGCTTCAATGCAGGCTGTGGAAATGCCGTTTTTATCTATTTCACATCTTTTATACTGCTCAAATGATGGCAAATGAACAAAGGGCACTTCATCCAGGCTTTTTAATAAATCATTCTTTGATAAACAAAAATTTTCGTTTTCCACCGCTTGTGAGTTTTTGATAAATTGTTCGAGTTTTGAGTCGGGCATAAAAAACTCCTTTATTTGGTAATACCAATTTTAATAATAATGGTTGGCTAAGTCAACCTATTTTTTTAAACAGAGACAATATAGTTTTTATTTATTTGTTAAAATGGTTAATATTTGCTTAATAGATTAATGGTGTTAAACTATTTTGATTGGAAAAATTAAAACAAATTTATGAAATTTGAATTAAAAGTATTGACAAAGATATTTTGTCTGTTAAAAATGGTCATACCAAATAATGGTAAAACTTTAAAAACTGGGAGGTTTGTATGTTTAAGAAATTGTTACTTGTTTTAACAATGGTTCTGATGATTTTTGCTTTAACAGTTTCCGCTGCAGAAAAGAAGACTTATAACTGGAAACTGGTTGAGACTTATCCTACAGGGATACCATGGCACGATACGGCTCTGCATTTTGCAGATACCGTGGAAAAGATTACAGACGGCCAGATCAAAATTAAGGTTTACCCTGCGGGGGCTATTGTACCTGCTTTTCAGGTATTCGATGCAGTAAGAAACCGGGTTGCTGAAATGGGTTTTGCATGGCCAGGATACTGGAAAGGCAAAGATCAGGCTTTTGTAGCTTTTGCTTCTGTTCCTTTCGGGATGAATAATCTTGAGTTTTCCACATGGATGATTGCCGGAGAAGGTATGAAGCTGGCAAAAGAATTGTACGGTAAATACGGTTTGGTTCCTCTTTTGGGTGGAAACTCCGGTCAGGAGATGGGCTTTTTCACAGCTAAACCTCTGCAGGAAGTTGGCGACCTTAAAGGAAAGAAAGTAAGGACAGTCGGCTGGGGCGCTGATATTCTGAAAGATATGGGTGTTTCTGTTACTCCACTGCCCGGCGGAGAAATTTACCTTGCTTTTGAAAGGGGCGTTCTTGACTCTGCAGAATTCAGTACTCCTTTTGTAACATATCCAATGGGTTTTCAGGATATAGCTAAGAATGTCATGGTTCCCGGCTGGCACCAGACTTTTGTTCAGAATATGTTCACAGTAAACAAGAAAGTATGGGACGACCTCCCTGAAAACCTGCAGCAGGCTCTGAAAATTGCATCCCTTGAAACACAGATGTGGGATATAGCAAGATCTGAGAAGGGGAATGCCGAGTCTATCCTTAAATACAAAAAGGAAGGCGTGAAATTTAATAAACTCAGTGAAGAATCCCTTAACAAACTTAGAAAGACAACTAAGGAATATCTTGACGGCTTGAGGAAAAAGAGTGATTTCCTTGATAAAGTTCTTGCATCTCAGGAAGATTTTATAGACTTGTATGCGAACTGGAAGGAACTTAAGAGCGGTGTTTCCGCATATCCGTATGAAGACTATATGGCTGGTCAACATTACGAATAATTGAAAAGAAGGTTGAAGGAGGGTTTATGCCCTCCTTTAATTTATTGTATTTTCAAATAATTCTCAGGGGATTATAATGTCAGCTTTAATTAAATTGATAGACTCAATAAGTGAGTTTTTAGGGAAAATAATCAGCTATCTGGTTTATGTGCTGCTGATTGTTGTCGTATTTGAGGTTATAAGCCGGAAAGTTTTCGGAAGCCCAACTATATGGGGGTTTGAGTTCAGTTTCATGTTATATGCCGTAATGTTTTTGCTTGGATTCGGGTTTACGCTGAAGCATAAGATGCATATAGGCATAGATATTTTCTACTCAAATATGTCACCCAGAAAACAGGGTTTTTTGGATTTGTTTACATATATAATTTTCTTTTTCCCTTTTATCTATTTTGCAGTTGTATCTTCCATAACTTTTACCTCTCAATCGTGGCAGATGCTTGAGCACAGCCAATCGCCGTGGGCGCCACCTATTTATCCCTTTAAGACAGTTATGCCTGTAGCTTTTTTGTTATTGGGATTTCAGGGAATAGCAGAGTTTCTTAAGGCGATTTATAAAATAAAAACAGGAGAAAAGTATGGGGCCTGATTTTCTTTCTATAGCGATGTTTGTCGTACTTTTAATTGCAGTGTTCCTTGGTCATCCTCTTGGTATAACATTGGGCGGACTGGGGATTATTTTCGGTTTAATCGGTTACGGCCCCGGAGCTTTTTTTATACTGACCAGTAAAACTTATGGTCTTATGACAAATTATGTTCTGGTGGCTATACCTTTGTTTATCTTAATGGCCCAGTTTCTGGATAAATCCGGGGTTGCTGAGGATCTATACGAATCCATGTATATCGTTTTCGGGCCGGTGAGAGGCGGTCTGGCTATGGCAACTATTGTCGTCAGTACTGTTTTTGCAGCTACCACAGGGATAATAGGTGCTTCGGTGGTTGCCATGGGTCTTCTTGCTGCTCCCACAATGCTTTCCAAAGGTTACAAGAAGGAACTTACCGCAGGGGTTATTACAGCAGGAGGGACTCTGGGTATACTTATCCCGCCTTCCATTATGCTTGTTGTTTACGGCGGTCTTATAGGCATGTCTGTGGGAAAACTTTTCCTTGCGGCCTTTATCCCCGGCATTACTCTGTCTATCCTTTACATTATTTACGTCGGTATACTATGTTATTTTAAACCGGAATACGGCCCTCCTTTGCCAAAGGAAGAAAGAACCCATACATTAAAAAGAAAAATTGGTATGACACTGAAATCAATGCTTCCACCGCTGTTTCTTATTTTTGCAGTGCTGGGCAGTATAGCCGGAGGTATTGCAACACCTACCGAAGCGGCCGGTTTGGGCTCAGTTGGTGCACTTATACTTGCAATATTGAACAGAAGAGCCAACCTGAAGTTTTTTAAAGACTCGGCGTACTCCACACTTAAAATCACATGTATGGTTATGCTGATATTTGTGGGTGCAAACTTTTATACATCAATTTTTATGGGACTTGGCGGCGGTGACATGTTTGAAAAGCTGCTGTTTTCCATTAGTTCTAACAAGTGGGTTGTCCTGGCAATTATGATGTTTATCATGTTTTTACTTGGAATGTTTGTGGACTGGCTCGGGATACTGTTGCTTTGTGTGCCTATTTTTACTCCCATTGCGGTAAATCAGCTCGGTTTCGATCCTTTATGGTTTGCAATGATTGTCTGTGTAAATCTGCAAATGTCATTTTTGACTCCTCCGTTCGGCTATGCCTTATTTTATCTCAAGGGGGTGGCACCGGAAGGGATGCATTTGAGTCATATTTACAGAGGGATTATTCCTTTTGTGATTCTGCAGCTTATTGGTTTGGTTCTGATCGTAATATTTCCCGAAATTGTTACCTGGCTGCCTGACCTGATAATGAATTAACGGGGGTTGAATTGAAAAAAAGTGTGCTGAAAAAGTTTCAGAAGATTGTTGGCAAAGAAAACTGCTTTATCTCCCCTGAGGAAACATCAGGTTATTGCTTTGATGCTTTTGCTAAAAGTAATGTTTTCCCTGAGGTTGTAGTTGCCCCTGAAAATGCGGAGTGTATCCCTGAAATTATCAGGTTGTGTAATGAAGAAAATCTGGCTGTTGTCACACGAGGGGCAGGGACAAATCTAAGCGGAGGAACGCTACCTTTTGAAGGCAGCTGCGTCCTGCTTACAACGAAGCTTAACAAAATAAAAGAGATAAATAAGGCTGATCATTACGCCGTAGTTGATGCCGGTGTTGTAACAACTGATATTGCAAATGCAGCAGTAAAAGCAGGTCTTTTCTATCCGCCGGATCCCGGCAGCATGAATATTTCCACTATTGGAGGAAATGTGGCGGAGAATGCCGGTGGACTCAGAGGCTTAAAGTACGGTGTTACAAAAGACTATCTGATGGGGCTTACACTTTTTGATGCTGAAGCTAATAAGGTTATAGGCGGAGGCAGAACTGTAAAACAGGTTACGGGATTTAATCTGCCGGGACTTTTTGCAGGCTCGGAAGGCCTTTTGGGAATTATGACAGAATTTGTGTTGAAACTTATTCCACCGCCGGAGAGTTCCCGGTCAATGCTCGTCATATATGATAATATTTTAAAAGCATGTGACACTGTTTCAGAAATAATTGCTGAGAATATACTTCCGGCCACAATGGAACTAATGGATAATTTTACCATCAAAACAGTGGAGGAAGCCACTGCAATAGGGCTGCCGGTTGATGCGGGTGCGCTGTTGCTGCTGGAGATTGACGGACATCATGCACAAGTGGCTGATGAATTTGAGAAGGTGAAATATATTTGTGAGAAAAACGGCGGACATCTGAAAACAGCGGAAGATGAGGAATCCAGAAATAAAATATGGGAAGCCAGGCGCAAGGCTTTGAGCAGCCTTGCGAGATTAAAACCGACGCTTATCCTTGAGGATGCAACCGTTCCAAGAAGCAAAATTTCCTCCATGATGTCTTCTATTATGGATATTTCCAGAAAATATGAAATTACTATAGGTACTTTCGGCCACGCCGGTGACGGCAACCTTCACCCGACAATTCTTACCGATAAAAGAGATAAGGAAGAGATGCTGCGTGTTGAGAAAGCTGTGGATGAAATTTTCTCCGTTGCACTGAACCTCGGAGGTACACTCAGCGGAGAACATGGGGTAGGCACTGCAAAAGCCAAATATCTGGAAATGGAATACGGCAGCGGTACAGTGAAATTTATGAAGAATCTTAAAAAAGGTGTAGATGCAGGAAATGTTCTGAATCCCGGAAAAATGGGTTTATAACATGGAAGATCTTGTAAAGGAACTCAAAGAGCTGGAAGAGCTTGTTATAAAGTGTATGAAATGCGGTACATGTCAGGCTCACTGTCCGCTGTACAAAAAGGATTTCTTTGAGCAGTCCGTAGCCCGCGGCAAAATATCGATGATAGAGTCGGTATATGAAGGTAATTTAAAAGACGCTTCCCGTATTTTAAAATACATTGATTACTGTTTGATGTGCGGCAGATGTAAAAATAACTGTCCCAGCGGTGTAAAAACTGATGAAATTTTTCTCAGAGCAAAAAGCGCTTTGCGAAAAGTTGAAAAGCTGCCTTCCTGGGGCAAATTTGTTTTAAAAATAGTCATGGAGAAACCTGAACTGCTGTCCAGAATATCTCCGCTTATGCATATTGGCTTAAAATTCGGCAGTAAGCAGGTGAAAGATGATGTGTTTAAACCGTTATTTGGTTTATATTCACGTAATGTTGCTTCCTTTGCTAAAAAGAGCTTCTGTGACGATTATGCCGGTTTCCATCAAGCGGAAAATGAAAAATTCTGCGTTATCTTTTATCCCGGTTGTGCAGTAAATTATATGTACAAACATTGGGGAGAGACTATTGTAAAGTTGCTGAAAAAACTGAATGTATCGGTATATGTTCCTGATGTGAATAAGTGCTGTGGTATTCCTGCTGCAACTTTAGGTGATATGGAACTTTACGCCAAAATGGTTGATGAAAACAGGCGGCTTTTTAAAAGTCTTGATGCAGGGTATGTTATAACATGCTGTCCCACATGTTCATATGGCCTGTTTGACATGGGGGAAACGGTTGCACATGAAACGTTTGACAAAAAAGAGATGGATATCCTGGTATTTTTAAAAGAAGTGATAGGCTTATCACCGAAGCAATTGACTTTGGAGAAGACTTCACTGCATATACCATGTCACTACAATCACTCCAAAGATGCACTTCTGAAAAACTTTATAACTGATATTTCTGAAAATTATTACGAACTGAAAGATCAGTCCTGCTGTGGTTTCGGCGGTACTTTTAATTTAAAGAATTATGATTCGTCAAAAAATATTGTTAAGAATAAGACTGCAGAAGTTCGTGAAGAGAAGGTCAAAAAGTTGTTTACACCTTGTCCCGGCTGTGCTATGCAATTAACCGATGGTATAATTCGTGAGGGCGGTGAGGCGGATGTTTTACATCCTGTTGAGCTTATTTACAGGGGGCTGATCGATTCAGATGTTTCAGAAGATAAAACCGAAGAGAATTAGCGACGAAATATATTTTCAAATAAGGGATTTGATTTTAAACGGTGAGCTTAAACCCGGTCAGAAACTTCCTCCTGAAAGGGATTTGGCCGAGAGTATGAGTGTGAGCAGGCCTTCACTGAGAGAGGCTCTGAACAAGCTGGTTGCACAGGGATATCTGGAGCAGGTTCAGGGCGGCGGAACGTATGTTAAATCCATAACAGCCACATCAATCGATAATGCTATCGAAGAGTTTGTAAAACGTGATGATGCCATTTTTGATCTTATGGAAGTACGTAAGATACTGGAAACATGGGCGGCTTATGCAGCTGCAGAAAGGGCTTCTGAAAAAGAAATTAATAACATGTTTGAATTTCTGGAAGAGATGAGAATAGCCAAAGAGCACGGTCAAATCGGCTATATTTCCGATACAAATTTTCATTTTGCCATTTCCCATGCAACCCATAACGTGTTGCTTGTTCACGTAATGAATAATATTTATCAGTGGATTGAGCGTGTCAGTTATGAAATTAGATCAAGAATGCATAACAAGCCGGACAGCCACGAATTGCTTTTCAGACATCATACTGATATATTTAATGCTATAAAGTCAAAAGATCCCGACCTTGCCTATGGCAAAATGCTTGTTCATATGAATTATATAGAGCAGGAACTGGAAAGAATATTTAATAAAGGTAAACAAAAAGAAAGTCTCGAAGATTCCTGAAATAAAGCTCATTCTATTGTTCAAATCTCAACGTTTGACTTCAGTGACAGTGGGTGCGAAACTTGAATAAGTAAACTATTGTAAAATTAATGCTCGTTTCGACGTCTCACGTCTAACGTATCACATCTTACCTTTCACAACATTTAACGAATTTTACGTTTACTTTTCATGAAATTATATTTAAAAAACGGTATGTTAAATATTCCTAATACATTAACTATTTTAAGAATCATCCTCTTGCCTTTGTTTATACTGAAATTAAGCAGGGGGGAAATTGAGCAGGCATTTATTGTTTTTTCTATAGCTGCCTTTACTGATCTTCTGGATGGTTTTATTGCCAGAAAACTTTCAATGATAACTCCTCTTGGTCAAATTCTTGATCCGCTTGCTGATAAGATTATGATAATAGGCGGTTTTGTGGCCATCTATCTTTCAGATTTACCTGTTCAGATCAGTTCCTTTTTCCTGTTTTTTGTCTATCTTAAAGAATTTTACACAATTTTGGGAATTTCTGTAATTTATTTATTTAAAGGTAAAGTCAATATTCAGCCCAATATATTCGGTAAAATGGCCACGTTTATGGAATCTTTGACCATTCTGATTTTGCTTGTTTCCAATCTTACCGGAATGTTTGCTCATTTTGTCAACTACCTTGCAATGGCAACAATCGGATTTATTACAGCTGCAATTGTGTCCTACACATTGGACGGCATTGATTATATGACAAAAAATGAAGAGTACTCATGATAACAAGTTGCAGTCAAGAGAGTAAAAAGCCCCCAAAAACATAATAATCTTTTAAAAGAGGCGTATTATTATTGGTGAACTGGTGAAATAGTGAGGTAGAGAAGTGGTGTATTGGTTGAGTCGTTGAGTGGTGTATTTGTATATTGGTTGATTTGGCATTCAACATTAAACCTTCGTCAACACTGAAATAGAACCCCCGAAATCACCAGCTGAAAATTCCTCGGTACAGCTAAATTTTTTTAAATTATACATGGTCATTTTATACTACCTTCTGTCAGGAATCCTTTTTTTGTTCATACATGTGTTAACCTGTTTTCAAAGCTTTTACATTGCGCAAAGCTCCCGAAAGATAATGTCCCATAAAATAAAAAAAAGGAGGGGAAATCCCCTCCTTAGTGTTGTTACTATTCTTCATTATCGTTTTGTTTGGAGCAGTCTATATTCTCTGCCAACTGCTTGGTCAGGTTGAACCTGAATCTCGTCTTTTCCTCGGCAATGTCAGCCAGCTCTTTGGCTCTTTCGGGGAACATTTTTGCCACGGCTCTGAACCTGTTTTCGGACTTCATATATTCAGCTACTGAAACAGAAGGCTCTTTACTGTCTATTTGCAGAGGATTTTTGCCCTGAGCTTTCAACCTTGGGTCGAACCTATACAGCATCCAGTATCCACTCTTAACAGCTGTCCTTTGCTGTTCAACACCTTTGGACATATCGATTCCGTGAGCGATACAATGTGAATCAGCTATTATCATGGAAGGCCCATCATAAGATTCGGCTTCTTTAAATGCTTTGACACATTGTGCCTGATTGGACAGAGAAACTTTGGCCACATAAATATGTCCGTAAGTCATTGCTATCATACCGAGATCCTTTTTCTCCAGATCTTTGCCGGCGAAAGCGAATTTTGCAAACGAACCGATGGATGTGGCTTTTGAAGCCTGACCGCCTGTGTTTGAGTAAACTTCAGTATCAAGTACGAGTACATTTACATCATTTTCCTGAGCGAGCACGTGATCAAGTCCGCCGTAACCTATATCATAAGCCCAGCCGTCGCCACCTAAAATCCATATGGATTTTTTGATAAGAGCATCTGCTACTTCCAGAAGTTTTTTAGATTTTTCATTATTTATCACACTCAGTTTCTCTTTGAGTTTTGCAATTCTCTCTCTCTGTTCTTCAATGCCGGTTTGTTCGCTTTGGTCTGCATTTACTATTTCATCAACAAATTTGCTCCCTAAATCATCTTTGAGTTCATCAAGAAGTTCCAAAGCAAATTCCTTTGATTTTTCAACTGCAAGACTCATACCATAACCCACTTCTGCGTTATCTTCAAAAAGCGAGTTTGTCCATGCCGGTCCTCTTCCGTCCTGTCTCTTTGTATAGGGTGTTGTGGGAAGATTACCGCCGTAAATGGATGAACATCCGGTGGCATTTGCAATAAGTGCTCTGTCACCGAAAAGGTGGGCCATCAGTCTTACATAGGGGGTTTCGCCGCAGCCTGCACATGCCCCGGAAAATTCGAACAGGTGAGGTGTAAGCTGGCTTCCTTTCAGTGTGTTTCTGTTAAATTTGGACGGATCCAGCTCCGGAATGGTTTGGAAAAATTTGAAATTTTCTCTTTCCTGAGCTCTTAATGGAGGCTGAGGCTCCATATTGATCGCTTTATATTTGGGATCTGTCTTGCTTTTTGCAGGGCAGTTATAAACGCATGCTCCGCATCCGGTGCAGTCTTCCACGGCAACTTGAATACTGAATTTCATCCCTTTGAACTCTTTGCCTCTGGCGTCCGTGTATTTGAATGTTTCAGGAGCGTTTTTCAATTCACTTTCATCGTAAACTTTCATTCTGATTGTGGCGTGTGGACAAACAAAGGAGCATATGCCGCACTGAATGCATATTTCGGGATCCCATACCGGTGTCTGTAATGCAATGTTTCTCTTTTCATATTTAGAGGTACCGGTCGGGTATGTTCCGTCATCAGGCAGCCAGGAAACGGGTACGTCATCGCCTTCGTAAGCCACCATTTTGCTTATTGCTTTTTTCACGATTTCAGGTGCATTCGGGTCGTCAATATATTTTTTCATTTTAATATCACTGGTTACAGAAGAAGGTACTTTAACCTGATGAAGCTGATTGGCTCCGGCGTCAACTGCTTTGTTATTCATTTCAACTATTTCGTCGCCGTATTTTCCGTAAGTTTTCTTAATGGTTTCCTTGATTGCTTTGACAGCTTCATCGAATGGTAGAATTTCTGAAATTTTAAAGAATGCCGTTTGCAGGATAACGTTAATTCTGGGACCTAAACCGATTTCTTCTGCGATATCATTGGCATTGATAACGTAAAATTTCGCCTCTTTTTCTATCAAGTCTTTCTGAACTTCTGCAGGAAGCTTGTCCCATACTTCGTCTTTTGAATGAAAGCTGTTCAGAAGGAATGTACCGCCTTTTTTAAGTTTCTTGACTATATCGTAATGCTCCAAAAATGCGAAATTATGACATCCGATAAAGTCAGCCTTTTGAACAAGGTATGAACTCTTTATCTCCCTTTGACCAAATCTAACGTGAGATGTGGTCATTGATCCGGCTTTCTTTGAGTCATACACAAAATAAGCCTGAACTTTGTTGTCGGTCAAATCACCGATGATTTTTGCCGAGTTTTTGTTGGCACCTACTGTACCGTCCGAACCCAGACCGAAAAACATTCCGTTGAAAACATCGTCCTGGGGTGTAAGCCATTCTGGATTATAATCGATACTTCTGTCTGTTACATCGTCTTTGATTCCCACTGAAAAATTGTTCAAAGGTTCTTTTTTATCAAGATTATCAAAAACTCCCTTTATCATGGCCGGGGTAAAATCTTTTGAGCCAAGTCCGTATCTTCCGCCTACTATTGTTGGGTATCCGTCGTAGGAAATCATCTTTTTCTGCATAGCTTCGCCGATAGCCGTTCTTATATCAAGATAAAGCGGCTCACCGAGAGCTCCCGGTTCTTTTGTTCTGTCCAAAACTGCCATTTTGTCAGCTGTTTTGGGAAGAGCATCAACAAAAGCTTCAAGAGGGAACGGTCTGAATAATCTTATTTTGATAACACCGACTTTTTCGCCCTGGGAAACCATATACTCAACGGTTTCCTCCACAACATCGGCTCCGGATCCCATTATGATTATAACTTTTTCTGCCTCAGGATGACCTGCGTAATCAACGAGGTTATACCTGCGTCCTGTAAGTTCGAAAAATTTGTCCATCTGTTTCTGGAGAATTTGTGGGCATTCATCATAATATTTGTTTACTGCTTCCCGGCTTTGAAAAAAAACATCCGGGTTCTGTGAGGTACCTTTGATAGTTGGGTCTTCAGGATTAAGCGCATTTTTTCTGTGATTAGCAATAAGCTCGTCTGAGATCATGCTTTTCATCTGGTCTTTGGTCAATTCTTCTGTTGTTCTGATTTCATGAGAAGTTCTGAAACCATCGAAGAAATGAAGAAATGGTACACGTGATTCAAGAGAAGCTGCCTGGGCTATCAGTGCTGAATCCATAACTTCCTGGGGATTATTTGAAGCCAGCATTGCCCATCCGGTCTGTCTGCATGCCATAACATCGGAATGATCTCCGAAAATGGAAAGAGCATGTGATGCTATAGCTCTGGCACTAACGTGAAACACCGCCGGTGTAAGTTCTCCGGCTATTTTATACATATTCGGTATCATAAGAAGCAGCCCCTGAGAGGCTGTAAAAGTGGTTGTTAGTGCCCCTGTTGTGAGTGAGCCGTGGCATGCGCCGGCGGCACCGGCTTCTGACTGCATTTCCACAACCTTGGGTACAGAACCCCAGATATTTTTTTCACCTTTTGCACTTTTTTCATCAGCCTTTTCTCCCATATCCGAAGAAGGGGTTATAGGATAAATGGCAATTACTTCATTAACAGCATGTGCAACATGGGCTGCTGCAGTGTTACCGTCAATGTTTACAAAATTTCGCTCTGACATAGTTCCTCCTTAATTTGATATCTCAACAAAATCTGTTTTGATTAGTTGTGTACGTTCGGGTAATTGCTAACTACCTTAATGGTACTTTAATAATAGTTAATCTTTTGTTAATTTTTTAACAGACATAACTATAATATTAAACTGTTTTATAACATTGCAAACAGCAGCCGTCAACGTTTTTTGCCCTCTGGAATGCACTTTTAAGTATATTTGAAAAATTTGTTATCGCCTTATTTTTATACAGGTTTGTGAAACTTATTGTTAACTGTTTTGCTCATTTTAAATTTTGTAATATTTTCGGGGCGGACTAATGAGAGGAGGTGCAATAAAGGGGTTTAACTAAAACGGAATTATATTAACTTCCTGATATTATTGCTGTTGTCATTCTTTTTGTTTCGGCAGTTACGAATTTTTGAAAATTATTGAATATTATTCATATAAATGGTAGAAAGTTTCAATTAGATTGTATTTTGTTTGGTGAGACAAAACAAGTTAGGAGGACTTTGTGGAAGGTTTCAGTGAAATTAAACAAACTATGGGCGGACTGCTCGAAGGGGTTGCAAAAAATTATCCGGAAAATGATGCCTTGGTATATCCTTTCAGGAATTTGAGGCTTACATATAAAGAACTAGATAAGGAAACAGACAAGTTAGCAAAAGGTCTTGTTAAGCTGGGTGTGAAGAAAGGTGATCATATTGCGGTATGGGCTCATAACATTCCGGAGTGGGTTCTGCTTTTGTATGCCACGGCCAAAATCGGCGCAGTTCTTGTGACTGTGAACACTTTATACAGATCGAGGGAGTTAAGCTATATTTTAAAGCAGTCCGATGCGAAAATGCTGTTTTTGGTTGAAGGTTTTAAAATGCAGAATTATGTGGAAACCGTCTACGATATTTTACCTGAATTGAAAGAAACCAGCGACCAGGAGCTTAATTTTGAAGAATACCCATTTTTGAAGCGTGTTGTTTTCATCGGGGACAGAAAGCATACCGGTATGTTTGATTATTACAATCTGTACAAAATAGGCGAGGATATATCCGATGCACAACTGAAGGCGAAAAAAGATGAATGTTCATATCAAGATGTTATCAATATGCAATATACTTCAGGTACGACGGGATTTCCAAAAGGTGTGATGCTTACACACCACAATCTCCTTAATAATGCGTATGCAATAGGCCAATGTATGAGATTTTCTGATAAAGACAGATTATGTATTCCGGTTCCTTTTTTTCACTGTTTTGGGCTGGTTCTTAGTATTCTGGTGTGTCAGACGCACGGAGCAGCAATGATCCCCGTTGAATCATTCAACCCTCTGGAAGTTCTCAAATCAGTGGAGAGAGAGAAATGTACTGCTTTACACGGAGTTCCTACAATGTTTATCTCGGAGCTTCAGCTGCTTGAAAAGGAAAATTTTGATCTTTCACATTTAAGAACGGGTATAATGGCAGGCTCAACCTGTCCTATTGAGGTTATGCGCAAGGTGATAGATAAAATGAATATGACGGATATTACCATTGTTTATGGACAGACGGAATCTTCGCCCGGTATTACACAAACCCGGGTGGATGACGACATTGATGTACGTGTTTCTACTGTTGGCAGGGAATTGCCGGGGATTGAGGCTAAAATTGTGGATCCGGAAACTGGCAGAGAATGTGCTCCGGGTGTCCAGGGTGAAATGTGTGCCCGGGGGTATAACGTTATGAAAGGCTACTACAAAATGCCGGTGGCAACTGCAAAAGCCATTGACAGTGAAGGATGGCTCCATACAGGCGATTTAGCGGTTAAAACGGAAGAGGGGAATTATGTTATTACCGGACGTATAAAAGATATGATAATCAGAGGCGGTGAAAACATTTATCCCAGGGAAATCGAAGAATTTCTTTATACACACCCAGCCGTGGAAGATGTACAGATTGTGGGGGTACCTGACAAGAAGTATGGTGAAGAGATTATGGCATTTGTGAAAATTTATGAAGAATATGAAGACAAAATTAAACAAAAGGATATAATGGAATATTGTAAAGAACAGATTGCGGATTATAAAATTCCCCGTTATGTGGAATTTGTTAGTGAATATCCAATGACGGCAAGTGGTAAAATTCAGAAGTATAAGCTTCGGGAAAGGGCTATTGAAAAATACAGTCTGCAGGAGAGGTAGGCAGAGAGATTGTGAGATAGGGAAATAGATAAGTAGGAAATTACGTATCTCTCAAGGAATGTAAAAGTGAGAGAAATTTAATCAGGCCGTTAAAAGGGCAGTAATACAATGAAGACAATCTGAGCAATCTTACAGGGCTTATGCAGGATTCAGGGAGGTGAGAGCGCTGAACTTCTTGCAGAGCAGGATACAAAAGAGGCAAAAGATTCCACTAAAAGCCAGTTGTTTGCGATTTTTAGCTGGGAGTAAATAAGTTCAGATATTGCGACGGCAGAAAAACTTGTCAAGAAGACTCATGAAATTGATTCGTTACCCATATGAGAATTAAATGTTTTCAGGAATTTGAAAGTTTAATATAAGATTTGTAAATAAAAACTGAGCTTTCTGTGACATATTAATGCTCAGAATAAAAAGTCACATAATAGGCTGGATAAAAATTAATCACATCATGCTTAAAAAAACGGCAGTGAATTTTGAGATTCATTTGCTGAGTTTTCAAATTATCGCGGATTTGCTTGTATTGGAGATATATTAAGATTATTGAGCATTTACTGGAGATTTTGGCACAAAAATTGTTTATAATAAAATAATGGTCGTGGAGGTATGGATGAAAAAAATTGAAGCAATTATCAAACCTTTTAAGCTTGATGATGTAAAGGAAAAATTAACGGAGTATGGTATCAAAGGTATTACCGTCTCAGAAGTAAAAGGTTTCGGCAGGCAGAAAGGGCACACCGAGTTGTACAGAGGTGCTGAATATGTGATCGATTTTATCCCCAAAATCAAGGTGGAAGTCATTGTTCCAGAGGAGATGACGAAAGATGTGGTGGAAATTATTATGGAAGCTGCAAAAACCGGAAGGATAGGAGATGGTAAGATCTTTGTTGTACCTGTTGAAGAGGTTGTGCGGATCCGTACGGGAGAGACCGGAGAAGAGGCTCTGTAGATAAATACTAATTAAAAAAGGAAAAGGAGGAGTTATGTCTCCAAAAGAAGTTTTGAAATTTGTGGAAGAAAACAATATTAAAATTGTTGATTTGAGGTTTATGGACTTTATAGGGTTGTGGCAGCATTGTTCCTATCCTGCTCATGAACTTACGGAAGATGTCTTTGAGGACGGAATGGGATTTGACGGTTCCAGTCTCAGAGGGTGGCAGGCTATCAATAACAGTGATATGATACTGATTCCCGACCCTGCCAGCGCTAAGGTTGATCCTTTTAGCGAGATACCCACATTAATATTAATATGTAATGTTTTTGATCCTATCACGAAAGAACCTTACACAAGGGATCCACGGTATATAGCCAAAAAAGCCGAAAACTATCTGAAAGGCACAGGTTTGGCTGACACAGCTTTTTTCGGGCCTGAAGCTGAATTTTTTATCTTTGATGATATAAGATACGGCTATAGTGCAAACAGCGGTTTTTTCTATTTTGACTCCGAGGAAGGAAACTGGAACAGCGGTGCCGACAGAGGTCCTAATTTAGGTTACAAAATCAGGCACAAAGAGGGTTATTTTCCATGTCCGCCGCATGACACTCTAATGGGTATAAGAAGTGAAATGACTCTCTTAATGGAAGAGATGGGGATCATTGTTGAAGCACATCACCACGAGGTTGCCACCGGAGGACAGTGTGAACTAGATATTAAATATGCTCCGCTTTTAGAGCAGTGTGACAATCTACTTCTCTATAAATATATTGTGAAAAATGTTGCCAGAAAACATAATAAAACCGCTACATTTATGCCCAAACCTATGTTCGGGGATAATGGCAGCGGAATGCATGTTCATCAGTCATTGTGGAAAGACGGCAAACCTCTTTTTGCCGGTGATGAATATGGCGGTCTGAGTGAAATGGCTCTGTATTATACCGGAGGGATTATTAAGCATGCTAAGGCATTAGCGGCTTTTACAAATCCAACCACCAATTCGTACAAAAGATTGGTTCCCGGTTTTGAGGCTCCTGTTAACCTGGCTTATTCTTCAAGGAACAGAAGTGCTTCTTTGAGAATACCTATGTACGATTCTTCTCCGAAGGCCAAGCGAATCGAAGTCAGATTCCCCGATCCTTCGTGCAACAGTTATATTGCTTTTACTGCTATGCTTATGGCAGGTCTTGACGGGATTGAAAACAAAATCGATCCGGGTGATCCTATGGATAAAAACCTTTACGATCTTGATCCGATTGAGCTATCGAATGTTCCTCAGATGCCTGCTTCACTTGATGAAGCGCTGGATGAACTGGAAAAAGACCACGAGTTCCTTTTAAAAGGAGATGTATTTACTGAGGATGTTATCAGCACCTGGATTGAATATAAGAGAGAAAGTGAAGCAAATGCTGTAAATATGAGACCTCATCCGTATGAGTTCATGTTGTATTTCGATTTTTAAATAATGTTTGTTTAACAGCTAAGCGGGGCTAATGCCCCGCTTTTTTTTGGTTAATGTTTGAAATTATTCTAACAACCTCCCAAAATTTTTGTACTTGTGCTATTTGACAATACTTTATCTTAATATCGGGGTTTTTACGCATGAATATATCCCAATATTAAGCACAGTTGTATATTTATTCACTATGTCGTTTCATATGGTAGAGATTTCTCACTTTGTTCGAAAGAATGACTGCGGCTAGCACCAGTCTTTTAGACTAGTAAATATGTTTACATTCTATTTATCCGCCCAAGGCGGATGTTAGACAACAATTTATGTCATCGTATATTAAGAAAGCAGGAAAAATTGTTTAACAGGCTATTAAAAAGTTGTATAAGGTTCCAGAGCACTGAAGGTGATAAAGGACATGATTGTCATTGGTTCAACGAAACCGTTCGAGATGTTGTCCCCACCTTCAGCTTTCCGAAACCTGAACGGAACATTAGGCATAAAGCCTGCATGTGTTACGATGATAGCGTATAGGAAAGCAAAGCTCAAGTAAAAAAATGAGGGGCTTTACGATGAAGAGCTATGAAAAAGTAGTGGGAATTGATGTATCCAAGGAAACATTGTCAATCAGCGTATATGACGGTAAGAGCCACACCAGTTATGAGACAAGAAATACGGTAAAATCATTTTTTAATGATTTTATTAAGAAGGAGAAGGAAATAGATTTTTCCAAAGTTCTTTTTATGATGGAAAATACGGGAGTATACCATTTAAGATTAGCAACCCATTTGAGCAAGGAATGTGGTTATCTTGTAAGTGTAGCGAATCCTCTTGTAATAAAGAGGTACTCACAGATGAATTTAAAACG